>DASWGF010000290.1:0-8256 GCA_036393875.1 Candidatus Dormiibacterota bacterium | reverse complement strand
CGGCTCCGTCGTCAAGGACGAGGATCTGATCCGCGTCCGAGACTGTGGAGACGCGCTGGCTGACGATGACCACGGTGGCCTGCGCCGTGTGCGGGCGGAGCGCAGCACGCAGCCGCGCGTCGGTGGCCAGGTCCAGCGCCGAGAAAGAATCATCGAAGAGATAAATCTCGGGCTGCCGAACCAGCGCTCGCGCGATCGCCAGCCGCTGCCGCTGCCCGCCGGACACATTCGTGCCCCCTTGCGCGATGGGAGCTTCGAGCGCACGGGGCATGGCCCGAACGAAATCGGCCGCTTGCGCCACCTCCAGGGCCTGCCATAGCTCCGCGTCTGTCGCCTGGGGGTTGCCGTAGCGGAGATTGCTCGCGACCGTGCCCGAGAACAGGTATGGCCTCTGCGGGACCAGGCCGATGCGATTCCAGAGCATCTCGGGATCGAGGTCGCGCACACCCACACCGTCGATGAGGACCGTGCCGGAGGTGGCGTCGAACAGCCGAGGCACCAGGGATATCAGGGTCGTCTTGCCTGCTCCGGTGCTGCCGATGATGGCCGTGGTCTGTCCGGCCGTGGCCCGGAACGAGATGTTGTGCAGCACCGGCGCTGCTGCACCTGGATACCGAAACTCGACGTCTCGCAGCTCGAGCTCACCACGAGAATGCACCTCTCGGACCGGATGCTCGGGCGGACTCACAGAGGATTCGGTGTTCAGCACCTCGCTGATGCGATCGGAGCTGACCGCGGCGCGCGGAATCATGATCGCCATGAAGGTGGCCATCATCACGGACGTCAAGATCAGCATCAGGTACATGAGGAATGCGGTCAGAGCACCGATCTGCATCTCACCGCTCTCGACCCGACCTGCGCCGAACCAGAGCACCGCGACGCTGGACGCGTTGAGGATCAGCATCACCGTTGGGAAGATCAGGACCATCAGCCGGCCCGCGTGCAAAGCGGTCGAGGTGAGCTTGGCGTTGGCCTCGGCGAACCGTGCCGCCTCGTCACGCTCCCGGACGAATGCCCGCACGACGCGGATGCCTGAGAGCTGCTCTCGCAGCACCCGGTTGACGACGTCGATGCGCGCCTGCATGGCGCGGAAAAGAGGCACCATCCGGACCACGATCAGAGCAATCGCGATCACCAGAACCGGAATGCAGACCGCCATCAGCCAGGACAGTCCGACGTCCTGCCGGAGGGCCATGATGATGCCGCCGACGCACATGATCGGCGCGGAGACCATCAGCGTGGCGGTCATGAGCACGAGCATCTGCACCTGCTGCACGTCGTTCGTATTGCGAGTGATCAGCGAGGGCGCGCCGAACTGGGCCACCTCCCGGGCCGAGAAGGTGCCCACCGTGTGGAAGATGGCCGACCGGACGTCCCGGCCGAATGCCATCGCCGCGCGCGCGCCGAAATAGACCGCAGCGACCGAGCAGGCGATCTGCGCCAGCGTGACCAGCAGCATCCAGCCACCTGTGGAGACGATGTATCCGGTGTCGCCTTTGGCCACGCCTTTGTCGATGATGTCGGCGTTCAGGCTAGGCAGATAGAGCGACGCCATGGTCGCCACCAGCTGCAGCGCGACCACAGCGATCAGCGCCGTGGTGTACGGCCGAAGGTAGGTCCGCAGCAGCTTGATCAGCATCTTGGCCCCCTCATTCGGCTTGCCTGGCGCGCGCCAGTAACGCGGCCCGATCGATCCCGGCGATCGCGAGCGCACGTGGCACGGTTCCGAATTCGGCTTCGAGGATGCCGGCAAGGAGATCGGTGCCGCGCAGTCGCGCTCGACGCCGATTGTGACGCGACCCGATCAAGGCGCGCCTGAAAGCCACCTTCGCCGACGTCCCCAGCGACGGCTGGCTGTCGCGTTCAGTCGCCGCCGCAAGCTTCGTGTCCGTGGCTTTCATGCCGACGACCGCCAGGGTCTGGCGACGCTCTTCGTGCAGTGCGGCCGCCAGGCGGTCGTGATCCAGGCCGAACTCCTTGAGCAGCCTCGCGGCGTCGCTTTCGGGGTTGGCGGCCAGGGCGAGCAGCATGTGCTCGGCATCGATGAACTCCGCCCCGTCTTGCTTGGCCTCGACCACGAACTGGCGACCGCTCGACCCGATCTCCCACGAGACCAGGAGGCGGCCAAGTCTCGGGGGATCGAAGACCCTATTCATTGTTCCGCCGCCGGAGCTCGATCTGAGCCATGAGGAGGCGTCTCAGGTGCTTCTTGTGGACGGCCTGGCGTGTGACCCCAAGGGCCTCAGCCACCTGCGACCACGACCAACCCGCCCGCATCGCCCTCTCCACCTCGGCATCCTCGAGCCGATCTGCGATTGCTCGCAGAGCCGACGCAGCCGCCAGGCCGTCAGCCGGTCCGCCCACTGGAGAGGGTGTCGATGGCATGTAAGCAACAGTAGTTGCTTAGTTCGCGAATGTCAACCTTGGTTGCTTAATTCGTGGATGACTTCAGCCGGCCGGCTCCTCGTACGGCTTGCTTCACCGCAGCGAGAACTTGTGCGGTATGAGGATGGTCGCCGGCATACCGGCTCACGTAAGTCCATCTGACCGCACCGCGCGAATCCAAGATCGCCAACCCGCCCAGCAGATAAGCGTGCCCCTGCGTACGGGTCTGGCGGAATCCGCCCCGGATCGCACGGAGTCCTGCCGGCCACGACCTCGGTGACCAAACGGCCCAGGCTCCCCTGCGGGCCCCGAGCAGCGCATACGAAGCCGTCGATGGGTCTGTCAGGACCTCGCAATCAGGCATCAGCGTGGCTTTGAAATCGCGAGCAGAGGCCGTGTTTCCGTTCCCAATGAAGACGAGCCTTGCCCCGGCTGCCTCGATCTCCTTCTTGATGCCGCGCAACTGCGCTGCCTGCTCCTTGCAGAACATTCAGCCGTAGTGCCGTAGCCAGACCAGCACCACCGGTCCTCGCTCGTAGACCGCGCGCAGCGGGACCTCGTGGCCGTCGAGATCGAGCACCGCAGCCCCTGCGAGTCGTGGGTCTGCGATCACACCGCCTCCAGCACCTGCCCACGGGCTTTGACCTCTTGCTCCCAACGAGCCTCGGCCTCGCCGATCGAAGTCGAAGGTGGTCCGCTGACGAAGGGCCAGATCTCTTCGGAGATGCGCCGCCAGTTGGCGGTCGCGTTAAGGCTGCCGAGGACTGCGTAGAGGCCGAGGTTGATGCGCTGCAGGACAACGTAGGCGCGCGGCACGTCGCTGTACGGGGCGAGCGGCCCTTTCGCATCGAAGAACCGGCGCACGATCTCCGATGCGTACGCGGGGGTGATCGTCATCGGCGCGTCGCGCCTCACGGTCGCATAGAAGAGCCCGAAGCGATCGACCACCATGTCGGTCGGTACCGGCGCGCCCGGCCGGAGGAAGCCGGCGCGCTCGAGCGCTGCGCGGAAGCGATTGCCGTCTGCGTCGATGACAAGAGAACGAAGCGCTTCGACGAGCGGAGCGAGATCATCGGCGCTGAACCTCTTGGTCAGACCGTAATCGAGAAACGTGACCCTGCCCCGCCCGTGAAACAGGTAGTTGCCCGGATGCGGGTCCCCATTGAATGCGTGAATGCGGTACAGGCTGCGGGAGACGAAGCGATGGATCGTTTCGGCCGCCATGTCTCGCTCGCGCTGGTTCCAGCTCAGCACCTCGTCGAAGCCGGCTCCGCCGACCAGTTCGCTGGACAGCACGCGCGCCGTGCTCAGCTCGCTGACCACGTGCGGAACGTGGATGACCGGGTGGCCCTCGTAATACCGGGCGAAAAGCTCCTGGTTCTCGGCTTCCAGCCGATAGTCGATCTCTTCGCGCAGACGTTCGCCCAGCTCATCGATGAGCGAGCGGGTGTCCAGGCCGGGGAAGGCGGCAGCGGCGACCCTCCGCAGCAAGGCGACGTTCCGTACGTCCGAGCTGATCGTGCGGGCAATGCCCGGGTACTGCACTTTGACGGCGACGGCCTTGCCCTCATGCGTGATCGCCCGATGCACCTGCCCGATGGAAGCCGCCGCGAACGGCACCGGATCCCATTTGGCGAACACTCGCTCGGGGGCATCGCCGAGCTCCTCCTCGATCACGGAGCTGGCCAGCTCCGGAGTCATGGGCGGAGCGTTGTGCTGCAGTCGCGCCATGGCGGTGCGAAATGACTCGGGCATGTCCTCGTCGATGTAGCTCGCCATCTGGCCCAGCTTCATGAGGGCGCCTTTCATGGAGCCGAGCTCTTCAGCGACGTCGTCGGCCGTACGCAGGGCCAGCTCGTGGCGAAGCTCGGCGCGCCGGTCCACCGAGGCGAAGATCAAATGCGGCGACCGCGCCGCATACCGGCCGCCTATGCGCAGCGCGAGTTTTGCGAGCGCCGCACCCCGACCGAATCTGGACTGCAGCATCGGGCCGCGGCGCCGTTCGCTGCTCATGCCCGCATCCGAAGCTCGATCCGTTCTCGCGCCTCCAACACGCCAGGGAAGGACTCGAATGCGAAGTCAAGGGCGCCGATGAGCTGGCGGACCGGTTCACGCTCCATCATCTCGGGAGCGGGTTCGTCGAAGCCGTACATCGAGCGCGCCCAGGCGGGCAGGGTGCCGATGGCCACCTGCCCAAGGTCGTGCCATAGCTCTCGCGTCGCGGCGTCCAGGCCCGGGGGATCGAGGACGATGGCGATCGCCTCTGAGGCCGCGGGCGTCAGCCGGCGCAGCTCGACCGACTCCAGGTAATCAGTCAGCGCCGCCACGCTCGTGGGAACTTGCACCGCGGGAACCCCGATGATCTCCGCGAAGCGCGCCATCTCGGCCACATAGCGGTCGGCATCAGCCGCGTCGAGCGAGCGGCCGTAGCGCTGAACGATGTTGACGATCGAATCCACCATCCCGGCGTGCACCCACAACAGAAGGTCTGGGTCTTCGGCACGGTAAGCAAGACCTGTCACGTCATCCGTCCCTCGCACGTGGGTGTGAACCGCGCGTACGCGGGCAGCGGCGCTGTCGGCGGCGTCAGTGTCGCCATATGTGACCGTCAGAACGTAACCTGCGGTAGCGGCGAGGCGGCCGAAAGGATCGCGCTGCCAGTTGCTGTGTTGAGCCACGCCGGCCATGGCTAGTGGATGAAGCGCCTGGACCATCAGCGAGCGGATCGCCGCGAGCGGAAAGCTGCGGTCGCGATGCACGCGCCAGACCATGCTGCGGGGTCCGAACAACCCTCCGTCCTTGGGGCTCTCCAGGACGGAGCGCTCGTAGGCGAGCGCCAGCGGCCCCATCATGCCGATCCGCTCGTGGCCTGTGGCTCGAGAGCTCACGTCGCCACGATACCGGCACCCCCGACGTGGGATACGCGCTGAACGACGCTCATGTAATGCACATACGCGACGCCGTTACCGACTCACGGCTGGCGGTCGTGGGCGTCTTGCCTTGTAACTGGATTCGTAGTTGCTTTCGAAAGGAGAATCACACATGAATTCAAGACTCGTCCTCACCGGCAGCCTGATGGCTGCCGCATTCATCGCGGCGGCGTGCTCGACCACGACTTCGCCGGCCGGACCTTATGGTGCCGGGCCGGCGCCAAGCGCCGCCCCAAGCGTGGCCCCGGTCGTGGTGCCGAGCGCCCAGCCTGCCCCACCGGCCGCATCGGGCACGGCAATCAATGTCGGAAACACGAGACTGGGCCAGGTCCTGGTTGAATCCAATGGGCTGACCGTCTACCTCTTCCTGGCGGACAGCAGCGCCACGTCGGCATGCAACAGCGCCAGCTGCGTGCAGTACTGGCCACCTGTCCTCACCAAGGGCGCGCCGCAAGCCGGACCCGGCGTAAACGCCTCATTGCTCGGCACGATCACGAGGGCGGATGGAAGCGCTCAGGTCACGTACGCCGGCCACCCGCTCTACCGGTTCGTCTCCGACAAGGCGGCAGGCGATTCAACCGGTCAGGGAGTCAACGCCTTCGGCGCACCCTGGTACGTCGTGTCGCCGTCCGGGGCGCAGATCGGATAGGGCTGATCAGTCAGCTCGCAAGCCACTCAAGGGCGTCCTGGCGGCGGCCGAAGTAACCGCTCGGAAACCGTCCAGGCGCCTCCCGGGTCGGGGGCTCGCCGATCATGGGCATCCCGTCCGGCATGTGGAAAGCGAACTTAGTCACTCCGGCATCGTTGTATCGGGGAATGATGTTGGCGTCGCGCCACGGCCCGTCCATCAGGGCCGGGCTCATCCGAAAGGTCGTGCTGTCGATCAAGACTCGGCTCCGCCCGCTCCTCTCGACACACTCGGCGAACTTCGACAGCCAGGCCTGAAACTCAGGCGCGGTCATATCGGCCGTGGTGTCGAACCAGCGAACTTCGATCACGTCTATTGACGGCCGATCGAAAATCTCGCCCCATCGGTCTTCGTATACCTGCTCGATCATCGGCTTCCTCCTACTTCGGTGGATCGGGCGCGATTCCCAGCCTCGTGCCCGTCTCAGCAAGGGTCTTGAGTCGCCGGCCGACCAGCTCGGTCCAGCCAGCCGAGAACTGCGCCACCACTTGAGGGTCGATGGCGCCGATGGCGCGAAAGGAAAACTGGAGATTCGTACCGTCGCCGCCGTCGCTCAGCTCGAAAGTGGCGATGCCGAGCGCAACGCCCAGGTGGAACGGCCCGGCCATCTGCAGGTATCGGTCGTCTGTCCAGCCCGTGACCGTCGCCAGCACCGCGCCGCCGTTCTCCCAGGTCTCGACGAGTAGGCCCCCGAGCTGCCGCGCCAGTGTGATGCCCGTCGCGTCCGAGCGAAGAAAGGGGTGTCCCCACCAACCGCCCGGATCCGCGGTGAGGGCTGCGAAGACGGCGGGCCGAGGCGCGGCGATAGACACATCGAGGGCCACGTCCACCACCGGGAGGTTCGCGCTCACGTGTTTTGAATGCGCTTCCACATGCCGGCCGAACCGAAGAAGGTCCGACGCCCAGCTGGCGGCGTATGTGTCGATCCAGCGCTCGTACATCCGCTGCAGCGGCACCGAGTTGAGGTAATGCCAGCGTTGACGGCCTCGCTTGCGACTCGTGACCAGTCCGGCGCCGCCCAGGACCTGAAGGTGGCGCATGATCGCGATCCGCGAGATTTCGAACTGGGAGGCGATTTCGCCGGTGATCCGCGGCCTCTCGCGCAGGAGGTCGAGGATCCGGCGGCGGGTCGGATCGGAAAGGGCAAGCCACACGGGGCCGCCATCTGCCTCGATCTCAGTCGCCACATCGGCCATGGTCCGTCCTGAACATGTAATGTTAGCATTACATATTAGTCCCAGCCGTGCAAGGAGATGGATGAGATGAAGAGCTTGATTCGCTATAAGACGAAGCCCGAAAGCGCAGATGAGAATCAGCGTCTGGTCGAGAAGGTGTACGAAGAGCTCGCCGCCCGAGACCCTGGCGGCATCCGGTACGCGACGCTTCGCCTGGAGGACGGAGTCTCTTTCATACATATCTTCATGACCGACTCGGACGACACGCCCAACGCGCTGGGCGGCATCGCCGCCTTCGCCGAGTTCCAGCGAGAGCTCCCTCAGCGCTGCGCCGATCTCCCCGTCGCCCAGGCTGCCACAGTCGTGGGCTCGTACCGGCTCCTATCCCGCTAGCTCGATTGCAGCTCGAGGACCCGCTTGACGTGCGCCAGCTTGCGCTCATCTGAGACGACATAGACCCTGGAAATCAAGTGGTCGGTGACGCTCAGTGCGAGCACGGAAACCACTCTGTCCTCGAGCAATGCGACGACGCTCGGCTCACCGTTGATGACCTTCGCTACCAGCTCAAGGCCGGACCCGGCTCCAAAAAACCGCATCAGGCGCGAGCCGACTATGTCACTGCCCACGTTCGGCTGGCTGACCGCCGGCAACCTCCCGCCCATATCGGCCCAGCCCATGACCGAAGGATCCAGGAGCGGGAGCAGCGCCTGGATGTCGCCGCTCGCGCAGGCCACGATGAAAGCATCCACGACGCGCCGCTGCTCAGATGGATCGATCGCGAACCGTGTCGATCCTGCCTCTTCCTGAACACGTTTGCGGGCGCGGCTGGCGAGCTGGCGGCACGCCGCCGCCGTTCGTCCAACCATCGGAGCGATCTTCTCGAACGGAAAGTCGAACACGTCGTGCAGGACGAAGACGACACGTTCGGCTGGTGACATCCGCTCGAGGACGACCAGCAGCGCAAAGCGCACGCTCTCGTCCATCGTGACCACGTCGGCTGGGTCGATCGCGGCGTCGTCCGCGAAGAGCAGAGGCTCGGGGAACCACGGCCCGATGTAGGCCTCGCGCTTGACACGCG
>DASWGF010000289.1:0-7763 GCA_036393875.1 Candidatus Dormiibacterota bacterium | reverse complement strand
GTCGAAGGCGGCGTCGTGAAACTCTTGAGCCGTAGCGGCGAGAACGTCACCGCGCGCTACCCGGAAATTCACGGCCTGGGCCGGGCGCTGGGATCCAATGAGGTCATCCTCGACGGCGAGATCGTCGCGCTCGACGACAAGGGCCGCCCCAGCTTCGAGGAGATCCAGCAGCGCATGGGCCTCACGTCCGAGTCGGAGATCCGCCGGAAGATGAAAGAGGTTCCCGTCACCTACATGGTGTTCGATCTCATGTGGCAGGACGGGCGTTCGCTGCTCAAGGAGCCGTACACCGGCAGGCGGAAAAAACTCGAAGCGTTGAAGCTGAAAGGCGCGTCGTGGCAGACCCCGCCCTACGAGAAGGGGGGCGGGCCGACCATGCGTGAGGCCAGCCGCAAGGCCGGCCTCGAAGGCATCATGGGCAAGAAGCTCGACTCGCCTTACGAGCCCGCCAAGCGAAGCGGCGCCTGGGTCAAGCTCAAGAACCGCCAGGGCCAGGAGCTGGTCATCGGCGGCTGGCTCGATGGCGAAGGCAAGCGGAGCGGATATCCCGGCGCGCTGCTGGTGGGCTATTACGACAAAGGGGAGTTCGTGTACGCGGGCAAAGTCGGCACAGGCTTCACTGACGAGATGCTCGAGAAGCTCAGCAAGCTGATGGAGCCGCTCGAGCGCAAGGGCAGCGCGTTCGATCGGGGCACACCGCCGAAGGGCGCCCATTTCGTGGAGCCCAACCTGGTGGGAGAGTTCGAGTTCGTGGAGTGGACCAAGTCGGGCCAGCTGCGCGCGCCGGCATTCAAGGGCCTGCGGACAGATAAGCCGGCGAGCGAGGTGGTGCGCGAAGGTGGCTAAGAGCACCGAGGTCGAGGTCCAGATCGAAGGCCGCACGCTCAAGCTGACCAACCTCGAGAAGGTCCTGTATCCGGAGGTTGGCTTCACCAAGGGGCAGGTGATCGATTACTACACGCGAATCGCGCCCGTGATCCTTCCGCACACCCGCGATCACCCGCTCACGCTCAAGCGCTACCCGAACGGAGTCGACGCCGAGTTCTTCTACGAGAAGAACTGTCCGAAGCACCGCCCGCCCTGGGTGCAGACCGCGACGGTATGGAGCGGCGGCAACAACCGCGACATGTACTACTGCCTATGCCAGGACGTGCCGACACTGGTGTGGCTGGCCCAAATTGCAACGCTCGAATTCCACACCTCGCTGTCGCTTGCCTCGAACCTGCCCGAGCCACGGACGCTGGTCTTCGACCTCGACCCGGGGCCGCCGGCGACCATCGTCGAGTGCTGCCGGATCGGGTTGATGCTGCGCGACGTCTTCGCGGAGCACGGCCTCGAGTGCTTTGCCAAGACATCGGGGTCGAAGGGCCTGCAGCTCTATGTCCCCCTCAACACCAAGGTCACGTACGTGGAAACGAAGGTCGTATCGAAAGGACTTGCTCAGCTGTTCGAAGAGCAGCACCCAGAACTTGTCGTGCACAAGCAGTTGAAGGAGCTCCGCACCGGTCGCGTGCTGATCGACTGGAGCCAGAACGACGAGTACAAGACGACGGTCAACGTGTACTCGCTACGCGCGCGCGCGCGGGCGACTGTGTCCACTCCGGTGACGTGGGACGAAGTCGAGAAATGCTTGAAAGCGAAGGACCCGAACCTGCTGGTTTTCGACTCGGAGCAGGTCCTCAAGCGCGTCGCCAAGCTGGGCGACCTCTTCGAGCCGGTGGCCAAGAAGAAGCAGAAGCTGCCCAAGTCCTTGCTCGCAGCCACCGGTGGCGGGGACGCCCTGGAGAAGATGGCCAACCGGCGGCGCGGCGGCCCAGGACGGGCCCGCAAACCCCCGGCGAAGTGAGCCGGCCGCGGGTCGTGATCGCGGGCGCCGGCTTCGGCGGCCTGACCTGCGCACGAGCGTTGAAGGGGGCGCCGGTCGACGTGCTCCTCGTCGACCGCAACAACTACCACCTCTTCACGCCGCTGCTCTACCAGGTCGCGTCGGCGGTGCTCGACCCGGGTGAGATCGCGCGACCGGTGCGCCAGCTGATTCGGCCCCTGCGCAACGCCGACTTCCTGCTCGCCAACGTCACCGGCGCTGATTTCGAGCAGCGGCGGCTACTGACCGACCATGGCCCGCTGGCCTACGACTATCTCGTCCTCGCCTCCGGCAGCCAGAGCGACTACTTCGGCAACGCGTCGCTTACGAAACACGCTTTCGGCCTGAAGGAGCTCGATGAAGGCCTGGCCGTGAGGAACCGCGTCTTGATGCGGTTTGAGGAAGCCAGATGGACGGACGATCGCGAGCAAAGGCGGGCGCTGCTCACTTTCGCGGTGGTTGGGGGCGGACCAACGGGAGTGGAGATGGCCGGGGCCCTGGCCGAGCTGACCCGCCTGGTCCTGAGCAAGGACTACCGCGACCTGGACCTCGGCCTCGTGCGGGTGGTGCTTCTGGAGGCGGCGGGTTTTCTGCTCGGCACGTTCGCCGAGCCGCTGCGCGAAGCTGCCCGCCGGTCACTGGAGAAGAAAGGAGTCGAAGTCCTGTTGAAGGCCAAGGTCGCGGACGTGGCCCCGGGCTCGATCCTTCTCGTCGACGGGCACGAAGTCCCCGCTTCGACCGTGATCTGGACAGCCGGGGTCCGCGCTTCCGAAGTGGGAAGCGCCCTCGGCTTCTCGCTGGGCAGGCAGGCGCGCGTGCAGGTCCTGCCGACGCTGCAGGTGGCGGGGCGCCCCGAGGTGTTCGTGATCGGCGACCTCGCGGGCCCGACCGATGATGGCGTTCCCCTGCCCATGCTCATACCGGTCGCCATGCAGGAGGGTCGGCACGTCGGCGCCACAATCAAGGATCTGCTGCGCGGCTATGGCGCCACCGACTTCCAATACAGGGATCCGGGAATCATGGCCACGATCGGCCGGAACTCCGCCGTGGCACAGCTCGGGCCGGTTCGCCTGACCGGATTCCTCGGCTGGCTGATGTGGCTCTTCGTTCACCTCGTCAACGTGATCAGCTTCCGGAGCCGGATCGTCGTGCTCGTCAACTGGGCCTGGGACTATTTCTTCTTCGACCGGCCCATCCGCCTCATCGTGCGTGCGGCCGACGACCGCCCTGATTGACGCCCACGCCCACCCCGTCACAAACGGGCCGGATGCGGGGCTGATACTTGTGAGGTGAGGACCAGGCTCGCGTCGTTTTGCGCCGGTGCGCTGGTCCTGATCCTGCTGGCCGCGTGCGGGAACTCGCCGCCCGAGGATCCGGCGGTTGCCCTGCGCGGCGGTGGCGCCGCGATGGCCAAGTTGAAGACGGTCCACGCCAACCTGAAGTTCACCAAGGGCACCGTCACCTTTCGCGGTTTTGCGTTGGTCGCCGCCAGGGCAGCGGTGCGCCTGCCGGGCGACAGCGATGCGACCTACACGGTCCGGCAGCAGGATGTCCAGATCGCGCTGGAGGTGATCATCGCCGGCGGTCATGTCTTCCTCCACCTGCCGTTCTCCGGCTACAACGAGCTGACGGGGGCCGACGCGGCTGACATCCCCGATCTCGCCAAGCTCTTCGACGCCAAGACCGGCCTGCCGGCCGTCATCCCCGCCGGCCGCAACCCCAAGAACCTGGGCGCTGAGAAGGTGGATGAGGTGGACTCGAACAAGGTGGAGGCGACCTACGACGCGAGCCAGATCCAAAGCATGCTGCCGCAGCTCAAGTCGTCGGGCGATGTCGACGCTCTGTTCTGGATCGGAGGCTCGGATCATCTGATCCGCAAGGCGGTTCTGTCGGGTCTCTTCGGTGACAACGGCACACCGAGCTCGGTCGAGGTTGACCTGAGCGGTTTCAACGGCAGCATCACCATCCCCACACCGCCGGTGTCTTAACGGCGGCACCCGCGATTTCTGACTCCGCGCCGCCCACCAGGCGCCCACTCCTCCTTCTGATCGCCGGGGCCGGGCTCTTCGTCACGGCCCTCGACGCCTATGTCGTCGTCACGATCCTGCCCTCGATGGTCGCCGACATCGGCCTGACCATCGACCGTTTCGAGCAAGCCACCCCGATCGTCACCGGCTTTCTCGGCGGCTACGTGGTGGCGATGCCTCTGCTCGGCGCCTATTCGGACGTGCGCGGCCGGGCGCCCGTATACGCGGTCTGCATGCTGATCTTCGCCGCCGGCTCCGCGATCACCGCGACCGCCGGCTTATGGAGCTTCCCAGGTCCAGCGCTCGCCTGGCTCGTCGCCGGCCGGTTCCTCCAGGGCCTTGGCGGGGGAGGATTGGTCCCGCTCTCGTTGGCCCTCGCCGCCGACCTCTATCGCGACGAACGCCGGTCGCTCGCATTGGGTTCTGTGGCCGCGATGCAGGAGGCCGGCAGCGTGTTCGGACCGTTGTACGGAGCCACACTCGCCGCGGCCGCAGCCGGCATCGGCGGCTGGCGCTTCATCTTCTGGCTGAACCTCCCGCTCGCCGCGCTCTGCGCGGGGGGACTCCTGATTGGCAGCCGCAGGCAGAGCCGGCTCGATGCGTCGGCAGCGACTTCACTCGACTGGGTCGGCGCTGCCTTGCTTGGATCGGGACTCGCGCTTCTCGTGGTCGCCCTGTATCCGGACGACCCCAACACCCGCGCCACGAGCGGATTGCTCATCCCGGTCGGCGCGTTGAGCCTGGTCGTCCTCGGCCTCTACGCGAGGCGCCAGGCGACACGCCTCGAGCCACTGGTTCCGCAGCGACTTCTGCACAGCCGTGCCTTCATCGGCGCCACATTGGCCAACCTGCTGATCGGCGTGGCTCTGATGGTCGCGCTCGTCGACGTCCCGCTCCTGGGCCGGCTCGTGTTCAAGCTCGACCAGCTCGGGTCGGGCCTGCTGCTTTCGCGGTTTCTGATCGGAGTTCCCGTCGGCGCGTTGATCGGAGGCCTGCTCTCGCGGCGGATCGGGGCGCGGGCCACCGCGGTCGCTGGGATGGTTCTGGCCGCAGCCGCATTCACGCAGATGGCCGGCTGGCAGGCCCACGAGCTGGACGTGCGATTCGGCGCGCTGCCCG
The DNA here is from genome assembly GCA_036393875.1 of Candidatus Dormiibacterota bacterium. Classification (GTDB taxonomy): domain Bacteria; phylum Chloroflexota; class Dormibacteria; order Dormibacterales; family Dormibacteraceae; genus UBA10449. The sequence continues at coordinate 2,753 of DASWGF010000289.1, read as the reverse complement.
TGGCGACCATCGCCCTGAGCGCGTGCGGACTCGGTTTCGGGGTCGTCATCGCGCCGCTGGCTGCGAGGGTACTGGAGCTGACCCGCGCCGAGCACCACGGCCTCGCCTCGAGCCTCGTGGTACTTGCGAGGACGGTCGGGATGCTGATCGGCCTTGCCGCTCTGACGGCATACGGCCTGTTTCGCTTTCGCCAGATACTCGGCACTCCCCAGCTCACTGGGGACGTCCGCGCCCAGGTCGATCAGCTCGAACGGTTGGTCGGGTCCGCTTTCCTTCAGGAGTATCGCGAGATATTCGCAGTGGCGGCGGCGCTTTGCCTACTCGCGGCGCTGGTGGCAGGGCTGACCATCGGTCGCACCCAACCCGTGGCGCCGGCGACCGACTGACCGCTAGGCCTCAGCGCTTGGTGGCCACCGCCATCAAGTACGAGTGGTGGTACCGAAAAGCATCGTCTGGATCGCCGAGGCTGTCCATCGCCGCCTCGACCTCGGCCTCGAGGTCCATCCGGTGACGCGGACCCAGGGCCTTGATCAGGGTGTATGGGAGGGGCCCGGCGCCGGCCATCAGGTCCGTCCACTCGCGGGCGTTCTGGGTGCGACCGCCCATGACCATCTCCGTGAGCATGTCGACCTTGAAGCCCGCCGAATCCAGGAGCTTGGGCAGGACGTTGGGTTCGCCAAAGCGGCTGCGTTCCGAGCTGTAGCGCGGCAGGCTCAGGTAGTGCCTCCGCGCCATTGGGGCGAGGCCCTGGAAAAAGAGGTCCTGGGCGCGGGTGGAAAGACTGCGCCTCTGGCACGAGACGGCGAGCCGGCCGCCGGTCTTGAGCACGCGATGCGCCTCGCTCAGCCCGTCCCCCGGGTCGGAGAGATAAGCGAGCGTGTCGCCCATGGTCACCAGGTCGAACGTCTCCGGTCTGAAGACAAGACGCTCCGCGGCCATGCCCAGGAACTGCGTGTTCTTGCTCCGCCGCGACCGCGCGATCGAGAGCATGCGATCCGACAGGTCGATGCCGATCACCGAGCCAGGGCTTACCTTCGCCGCCACCAGGTGGGCGACCAGGCCGGTTCCGGTCCCGACGTCGAGGGCCTGCTGGCCCTTCTTGGGTTTGACCAGCTCGACCAGCCTGGTCGCGATCCGGCCGTGCTGGCCCCCCGCCCAGGTGTCGTAGACGGGAGCGATCTGGTCGAAGAAATCGACCAGGTGGTCGATCATCTCGTCGGACGCGTCTGGATCCATCAGCGCCATCGCTTCACACCCAGGGCTTCCACGTACGCCGGGATCCCGGTTGCCTCCCTTCCATGATGTCCGCCGACCACTTTGCTACGATGCTAGCTCGTCTAATTCCCAACTCTTCCGAGATACGCGCTTTGGCGCAAGTCAAGTTGACCGTCGGAGTTGAGCAGAACTGGCGAAAGGCTCATCAACGCTGTGGAGGACGCCCAAATGGCCCAGGCTGAAAAATCGGCACCCGCGACCACCCCGAATGGTGGCAACAACGTCGTCAATCTCGGCCCTCGCGACAGCTTGCACGGCCGCCTGGACATCCAGGGGGACCTTAAGGTCCAGGGCAACGTCGAAGGCGAGCTCAAGGCCAGCGGCGACATCTCCGTGGACAGCTCGGCGAACGTCCAGGCCACGATCGAAGGCGCGAACATCAGCGTTCGAGGCCAGGTCAATGGCAACGTGACGGCGCGCCGCCGCCTCACCCTCGGCGGCTCCGGGCGCCTCAACGGCGATGTCAAGGTTGGGCGGCTGACAGTCGAGGACGGAGCGACGCTGAACGGCAACGTCACCATGGCCCCGGAGCAGAAGTAGTCTCAGACCACGTTTAGGCTCCCACCCCCTTCGGCACGCCGGACAGCGGGGAGCACGACCGTCTCCAGGTAGTCGCGAGCCGCGGCCATGACGGTGTGGGTGATCTTCCACTCCAGCGCCTCGAACTCGGCCTGATCGCGGTTGAGGATTCCAAGCCGCAGATGCCAGAAATCGACCCCCAGGTTGAGCCCGGGGGCCGGGCCACGTGAGCCGGCGTTGGCGCCAGGCTCCCCGGCCGCCGGCAAGGTGGTGTCGGCCGGAGACGCCGCCGCCTGAGGCAACATGAATGGGGCGGACGGCCCCGACGTTGACGCGCCGGCGATCGCGTGCCATGCGACCAGGATCAGCGCGCCGACCACGGCGACCTCGACCAGGACCATCCAGAGCAGAGGCGCCCGAACCAGCCTGCCCATGCGGCCAAGTTAGGCCTGGCCGCGGAAGGTGAGAACCCTGCCTGTTAACGCCCTGGCCGCTTCAGCGTGCGCAGCGCCTCGAGGCCGCGCTCGATCGTCTCCAGCCGCTTGGGAAAGCTGAAGCGCAGGTAGCCGCGACCTCGCGCTGGATCGTGATAGAAGCTCGAAGCCGGCACCGTCGCCACCCCAACCTGCTCGATCAGGTGGCGCGCCATCGCGGTGTCGTCGTCGAAGCCGAACCCGCCGATCCCCGCCATCACGTAATAGGCGCCATCCGGCATCGTCGCCTCGAAGCCACATTCCTGCAAACCGCTGACGATGGCATCGCGGCGCTCGCGATAGTCGCCGAGCAGCTCCACATAAAAGGACGCGGGGAGCTCGAGTGCGGAGGCGACCGCCATCTGCAGAGGGTGGGCGGCGCCGACGGTGAGGAAGTCGTGAACCTTGCGAATACCGCCTGTGAGATCGGGCGGGGCGATGATCCAGCCCACGCGCCAGCCGGTGACCGAGAACGTCTTGCTCGCC
>DASWGF010000288.1:0-4096 GCA_036393875.1 Candidatus Dormiibacterota bacterium | reverse complement strand
CTCGCGCGCCTGCTCCAGGAGCCGGCCCTCTTCAAAGCGGTCCGGCACCGCATTAAGGGTGCGGGCCATGACGGTGAGGTGCGCGAAACCGACCTCGCCGCTCTTCACGGCCTGAACGCTCTCGGGCAGCCGCTCCAGGTTCTTGCCCACCGCCAGGCAGGCGGCAGCCGACGTGCTGGTCATGTGACAGGTGTGGCGGATCCAGTCGATGGGGCTGGTCGAGCCCTGCTCGTCGTACTCGTCGGTGCGGGCGAACTCAGCCGCGGTCTGCGCGAACTCCAGCTCGAGGCTGTCGATGGCCTGGCGGAGGCCGATGAGCTTGTAGCCCAGCAGCTCTCCCGACACAACAACCCCACACCCTATCGTCATGCTGACATTATACGAACATTTGTTTGGTGAATCAACAAAAACGCCCGGTTAATTTCAAGAAGCACGAAAACAAGGAGTGCTCAGAGCGTCCCTTGCCACCACACTCCAAGCGCACACTCAGCCTCCGGGCCCCGCCCCAACTCCCTCTTCCCAGTCTTTATGCGGCGGAGCTAGTTCGCGACGAACAGGGTGTGCCAGGCCGCCTCGACGAGCTCCGGAGTCAACTGCGGCTGCACGCCGCGCGCCGATGAGACATCCACCAGGCGTTCGAGCAGGTCGCGCGGGTGGTTGCCGCGCAGCGGCCGGCCGCCGTAAAGCTGGCGAATCATGTCGATCGCGGTCGAGTCGGGCGGGATGGTGAGCCGCTCGCGCTCCCGCTCGAAGATTCGGGTCCACATCTCCCACGTCGGGTCAGGCATCAGCACCTTGTACGCGAGCCGGCGCAGGTAGGCCTCGTCCAGGAGCTCGGCGGGCTTGAGGTTCGTGGACAGCGCCAGCTGCGCCCAGAACGGCACCTCCACCTTGCGGCCGCTGGCGGACAGGTTCATGTAGTCGATCTCCTGTTCGAGGGGCACCAGCAGGCGGTCGAGGATCTGTTTCGGCGACACCCGCTGGCGTCCGAGGTCGTCGATGAGCAGCACTCCGCCGTTGGCCTTCACCTGCAGCGGTGCGCCATAAGTCCGGCTGCCCTCCTCCCACGTCGCGTCGAACATCTCGATCTGGAACTCTCCTCCCACTTGCACGAGCGGTCGCGCGACGCGCCGCCAGCGGCGGTCGGCGGGCTGGTTCGCCTCCAATCGGTGGATCGCGCCGTCGAAGACCGTCATCACCTCGCCGCCTCCGATGTCGAGTGCCATCGGGACGACGATCGGGCTTCCGAGCAGGCGGGGAATCCGGCGCGCCAGGGTGGTCTTGCCGTTGCCCGGCGCCCCATAGATGAAGATCGAGGAGCGCGAGTTGACCGCTGCGCGTACAGCCTCGGTCACGCCCGGCGCCAGCTCGATGCCCGCGAGGGCAGACGTGACCTTGGTGATGTCGAGCGTGCCGGGCTTGGCCGCGTCGGCCAGCGCAAGCCGGTACTCGTGCAGCGAAACGGGCGCCGGCCCCGAGTAGCGCGTGCCCGCCCGTGCGATCTCTTCGCTTCGCACCCGACCTTGTTTGCTCAGCGCATATGCCATCCGCTCGGGCAGAGGGCGTCCGAGCCACGGCCCTTGCTCGCTGGCGAGCCCAAGCGCGTCGAGGAAGTTGGCGCTGGTCAAAGCCTGGAGCACGGGCTCGATGGCGATGAAAGGCAGCGCCAGCTGCTCGGCGACCTCGAAACCCGTGACGCGAGTGGCCGTCGAAGCCAGGCGCAGGATCATGCCCTCGATCAGCGCGCGATTGATCTCGGGCGGCGGCGGGGTGCCGAGGGCGCGGTCGGTCGATGGCGTCCTCGTCGGTGGCGTGGCCGGCTGCGGCTCGTCGACGTGCTCGAGGATCGCAGCGAAAAGCCTCTTGCCAAAGCGCGCGCGGTCCGCGTGGTCGGGAGGTTCGCCTTCGCGCCGCCGGCTGATCCAGTTGGGCACTTCTTTGAAGACCACGGTGTTGCCGATCAGCAGCTGCACGAAGTCCGGTTCGTCGGCCCCCACGCGCACCGCGATCCGGATCAGGTAACCCTGGCTATTCAGCGCGGCCCAGCTGCGCTCCCACGCGACCTCGTTGCGGCCGGACCACGTCTGGCGCACCGTGCGGTCGCGCGCCAGGTTCACGTCCTTGCGGTTCTGGTACCGGCGCCGGACCAGCTCGGTCACGTCCTTGTCGACATCTTCCGCGACCAACGCAGCCAGAGGCAGGGCCCGATCATCGACCGCCGGCCGGTTCTTGATCTCGAAGATGGTGTTGGCTGTGGGAGCCAGTGCCCGGATCACGCTCGCGTGGCGTGGACAGAACGGAGTGCGCTCGATGAACTGGATGTGGCGGCGGCACCACCAGCTTTTGCATTCGCGCCCCGTGAGGTCCTTGTACGCGCACGCCCAGCCACGCCGTTCGGCGCAATCGACAAAGGTGCAGACACCTGGCGGCTTGGGGCCGTCGGTGCGTTGAGGGATCGCGACTTGCGGCTCGGCGACCTGCGACGCCACCATTTCGCCCGTCATGGCTTCGGCCGGCGCCTGCGCGACGCCTGGTTTCGGCATGTAGTGGAAGGCGCCGGAGAACTCTTCGCAGGTCTGGAAGCGCTGCGAAGGATCCTTGGCGGTGGCCTTCCAGATGATCTCCATGATCGGCGACGGGATGGCGGTCGACGCCCGCGGCCGATCGAACACCTGCGAGTGCAGCACGGCGGGCAGCGCTCCCGTGAACGGCGGTTCGCCGTGCAGGAGCTCGTAAAGGATCATCCCCAGCGAGTACACGTCCGAGCACTTGTCCACGGCCTCGCCCTTGACCTGCTCGGGGGCCATATACGCGGGGGTGCCGACCATGCTGCCCGTGGCCGTCAGGCGGTGCTTGTCGTCGATCAGCTTCGAGATGCCGAAGTCGAGGATCTTCGTCTTGCCGCGGTTGGAGATGAGGATGTTGTCGGGCTTCAGGTCGCGGTGGACTATCCCGAAGTCGTGCGCGACGCCGACGGCTGAAAGCAGCTGCTGCACGAGGTCCACCGATACATCCACGCTGAAGCGCCCGTACTCGTCCAGCCACGACCGCATCGACCGCCCGTCGACCCACTCCATGACGATGAAGAGGACCGGGCCGTCCTCGTCGAAGTCGTAGACGCGAACGATGCCCGGGTGGTTAAGGGAGGCGACGGTGGCCGCCTCGCGGTGGAACCGCTGGCGGAAGCTCGTGTCGCTCGAGTACTGCTCCGCCAGGACCTTGATCGCGACGGGGATGTCGAGGCGTGGGTGGGTTGAGCGATACACGACGCCCATGGCGCCGCGTCCGAGCTCGGCTTCGATCGGGTACCGCCCGAGTTGTGTAGTGGTCACCTTAGGTTCAGGGGGAACCCAGTATGCGGGACGGTAGCCGGCAAACTCCCCAATAATGGGCGCCGAGCGGTTGCTGCCGGCCCTAGCTGAAGACGCTCAGGGGCAGGTAGAACGAGACCCCGAAGTTGGGCTGGTCGACGATCTGGCTGATCCGCAAATCGCCCGCCAGGCTGCAGAGGATGTAGGCGTCCTCGCGGCTTAGGGAATGGTCTGTCCGCAGCCAGGAAATGGTGTCGCGGACCGCGTTGCGAGCGTTCTCCATGAGGTCGGGGCCGAGCGCGCAAACGGCGTGGTAGCCGGCGGCGTCGCTTCGCGGCTGGAGCGCCCTGGCCGGAGTCTGGAAGTGATAGCTCCATGGCCGCAGCCGGCCGCCTTTCACCACTCCAAACCGGAGTGAGAACGACATCGGACATTCGATTCCCGTAACGCACACTTCGCCGTCTCCCTGCGCCGCGTGGCAGTCGCCGGCGGAGAAAAGGGCCCCGGGCACGAAGACCGGCAGGTACAGCTTGGTGCCTGCCGTCAGGTGGCGGGTGTCGATGTTCCCCGCGCCCTTGGTCGGCGGGAGAACATCGTGGCGGCCTGGCTCGTCGGTCGCTACGCCCATGGTCCCGCAGAAGGGCGCGATCGGGATGTGGATGTCGTGTCGTAGCTCGGCGGAGGTCCGTCCACCCAGCTCGAAGTAGCGGACATAGGGCTCGGGAAAGTCGGAGGCCAGCAGGCCAAGGCCGGGGAGGATCGCCGACCATCCCCACGACCCGGGC
>DASWGF010000287.1:0-4684 GCA_036393875.1 Candidatus Dormiibacterota bacterium | reverse complement strand
GGATCAAGTCGCGATCCGCGACACGATTCGAGAGCTCGTTCAGGACCGGGTCGCGCCGCGCGCGGCCGAGATCGATGAGAAGGCCGAGTATCCGAAAGACATCGAGCGGCTCTTTGCGGAGAACGGCATCCTGGGCATCCCCTTCCCCGAGCAGTACGGGGGAATCTCCGGCTCCAGCGTCACCATCTGCATGGGCATCGAGGAGATCGCCAAAGCTTGCGCCACCTCGTCGCTCATCCTTGCCGTCCAGGCGCTCGGCTCTTATCCGATTCTGGTGGCCGGCTCCGAGGAGCAGAAGAAGCGTCTATGTCCACCGCTTGCATCGGGCGAGAAGGTCGCGGCCTATGCCCTTTCCGAGACGGGCAGCGGCTCCGATGCCGCCGCGATGAAGACGCGCGCCAAGCGCCACGGCAATGAGTACGTCCTCAACGGGACCAAACAGTTCATCACCGGCGGCAGCATCGCCGGGACTCTGGTCGTATTCGCCCAGACCGACCCTGAGGCCAACCACAAAGGGATTTCGGCCTTTGTGCTCGAGAGGGAGACAAGCCCCTGGCAGGCGTCAAAGCTCGAGCACAAGCTGGGCATTCGCGGCTCACCCACGGCGCAACTGGTATTCGAGGACGTGAGGGTTCCCGCTGCCAACCGGCTGGGCGAGGAAGGCGAGGGCTTCAAGCTCGCGCTCGCGGTCCTCGACCGCTCTCGACCGGGAATCGGGGCCCAGGCGCTGGGAATCGCCGAAGGCGCCTTCGACTACGCGTTGAACTACGCCCGAGAGCGAAAACAGTTCGACCAGCCGATCTCGAGCTTTCAGGGGATCCAGTTCATGTTCGCCGATATGGCGACCCAGATCGAGGCGGCGCGACATCTTGTATACCTGGCTGCCACCAAGGTCGACGCCAAGGCGGCCGGCCTCACCAAATCCGCCGCGATGGCCAAGCTTTTCGCTTCCGATATGGCCATGAAGGTGACCACCGACTGCGTTCAGATCCTGGGCGGCTACGGCTATATCTCCGACTACCCGGTCGAAAGAATGATGCGGGACGCCAAAATTACTCAGATCTATGAAGGTACGAACCAGATCCAGCGAGTCGTGATCGCGAGGGCATTGCTGAGATGACATCCGCGGGGGCCCCTGCGCCGCAGGCGCGAGAGGCGGCCCCGATGCAGTCCTCGACGCCGCCAATCGCGCCGTACCACCCGCCGCCCTCGTATCCGCCTCCTGCCACCAGCGCGACACAGGCCCTCGACAACCGTTCCGCCGTCGCGCTTGTGCTGGCGGTCCTCGGATTGGTCCTCGGGTTGCCGCTGGGCGTCCCCGGGCTGGTGCTCGGGCCCATCGCGTACTTCATGGGCAAGTCCGCGGTCGCCCGCATCGATGCGTCCGCGGGTGCTTTGGAAGGTCGCAACTTCGCAATGACCGCCTGGATCCTGGGTATCGTCGCCACGGCTGCGGGCGCGGTGGTCAGCCTGGTCTGGCTCGTCGTAATCCTCAACTCAGCGTCCGGCCCGACCAGTTAGCTCGTGGAGCGCATCACAGAGGCCTTCGTGTGGCCGGTCCGCGATCCCGAATGGGTCGTGAAGATTCTCATCATCGGATTGATCAATCTGATCCCGATCGTCGGCGCGATCAACGGTATCGGCTGGATGCTCGCATCGATGGATCGCCTGCGCGCCGGCGAGGAAAAGCTCGCGCCCGCCAATCTGGACCATCTCGGACGCGGTGCGCGCGTCTTTGTGGTGGAGCTCGTCTACGCCATAGCGGTGGTAGCCATCGGGATGCTCGCCTACCTACCCGCGCTGGCGATTACGCTCCAGCAGAACAATGGGCACGCGAACGCCGGTTTGGTTGCCCTCGCGTTTCTTCTGACCCTGGCTGCGTTCGGCCTGATCGCATTGGGAAGTCTCGTGTACACCTTCATGCTCCCGGCGGTGATCCTCGCTACGGACGCGCGCGGGATCGGGGCGGGCCTGCACGTCGCCGAAATAGTCAAGCGCAGCCGCGCGAACCCCATGAACACCCTGATCGCCGGCTTGATGCTGATAGCGGCGAGCTTCGTGAGCTCCCTGGGCGTGATCGCGTGTGGGATCGGGGCGGTCTTCACGGCCGCGTACGCGCTCGCGATGCAGGCGTGGATCATCAGAAGCTTCGAGATCGGCTCGACCACCCCCAAAACGGGATAGGAGGACGTTGATGTCGGACTTGCCGCCTCCGCCCCCACCGCCACCAGGCGGCGGTTTCACCCCACCGCCTCCGCCCCCTCCGCCGCCGCCGGGTGGTGGGTTCGTTCCGCCTCCACCGCCGCCACCGGGTGGCGGGTTCGTTCCGCCTCCACCGCCACCGGGTGGCGGTTACGTGCCGGGCGGCGGCTATGTGCCTCCGGCGCCGATGGGATACATGCCCGGTGCGATGGGGTATGCAGGACCTCGCACGGACGGATTGGCGATCGCATCGCTGATCTGCGGGATTGTCGGGATCGCCTGTTTCGTCATCTGCCTGGGGGTCATCCTCGGTCCGGTGGCGGCGATCATGGGCTACATCTCGCGCCAGCGAGTCGTTTCCAGCGGCGGCACTTTGGCAGGTGGAGGTCTGGCGCTGGCCGGTCTGATTCTTGGCGTCGTGGCGTTCGCGATCAGCGTGATCTGGTTTTTCTACTGGATCTCAACCACCCACACCACGAGCCCTTGACGGACAAGCTCGAATCGTTTCCGGGGTAACCGCGGCGCGGCCGGCGCCGTTCCAGCCTGGGTCTTGCAGGGTAGAATCCCCGTGCCGATGCAAAGGGCCAGGCCCAGGGCCAGGCGATCCCGCTACAACGTCTCCTACCGCTTGACCCGGTCAGTCCCGGCGGTCGTTGGCGCGCTCCTGCTTGTGGTCGTGATCGTCACCACGACCCTCACTTACAAACGCATCGACGATTTCCTGTCCGCCACCACAGGCCGACACATCAATCCCATCGGTGAGGTCGTGCAGGCCATCGAGCCGCAGCCCGGCACCATCGCCTACAAGCTGAAGCACGGACAGCAGGTCAACGTCCTTCTGCTCGGCCGCGGCGGGTATGAGAACGACGCACCATACCTGACCGACTCCATCATGGCGGTCACGATCGATCCGGCCAGCAGCCGCGTCTCGATGATTTCGATCCCACGTGATCTGGTCGTCCGCATGAACCTGCAGGACAACGGCCGGATCTGGATCAACAAGATCAATGCGGCGTATGAGGTTCCGTATGTCAACGTCATCTGCTGCGTCGCCTCGCAATACCAGGGGCGGGATGGTGGCGGCTATGCGGCCGAGCACGAGGTCAGCAAGATCACCGGGCTGGAGTTCGATCGCTACATCGCTGTCGACTTCAAGGCGTTCCGAGACATGGTTGATGCCTTGGGTGGCGTTGATGTTTGCCTGACGACCAACCTCGACGATTACAGCTATCCCGACTATTCGGGTGGATACCATCCGATCCACTACAGAGCGGGGTGCCAGCACCTCACCGGTGAGCAAGCCCTCGAGATCGCCCGTTCGCGTCACGCCGAACAGCCCCAGCAAGCGTCGGACTTCGGGCGTGCGCGGCGCCAGCAGGACATCATGCAAGCGATCAAAAGGAAGGCGACGACGGTCAACGGCTTCTCGAAGGCGCCACAGCTGCTGACTGCGCTTCAGAACAACATCAACACCGACATGTCGCTCTCCGACATGAGGGCCATCTATGACTGGGGCAAGAACCTTCCGGACTCGGGGATCATCAGGGTCGCTCTGACAGCGCCGTCCGGTGCCGCCGAGGGCAACCTGCTGGACTCCTTCAACTGTGGCATGGGACCGAACGTTTCCCAGCTGTGCGCCGACGATCCCACCTTCACCATGACCAAGCTGTACGTCGGCTCGCTACTCGTCCCACCGGCCGCGCTTGACGAGAAGGCGCCCATCCAGATCGTCGACGGCAGCGGCGCGGGCCTTGAGAGCCGAGTCACGAACATGTTCGACCCGACAGGCCTGCTGCTGAACGATCCAGTTGTGCACAGCGCGGCAGGTCAGACGGTGATCCTCGATTACTCCAGCGGCCGGTTCCCGCTTACAGCCAGATGGCTGACCGCATTTTTCGGTGCGAACATCGTCACAGCGACGCCGGCGAGCGCACCGCCGGCGAGCGGTCAGCAGACTTACGGCCTGGTGATCGTGCTGGGGCACGATTTCGCACGTCGCTGGTATGGCGGGTGAGCTGAGCGAGACAGTCGAGACACTAGCCGAGCGCTTCCGCTCCGGCGACGTCCGCGCCCTCGCCCGTGCGATCAGCCTCGTTGAGAAACGCGATCCGCTGGCCAGGGGCCTCCAGCATGCGTTGAAGGACCGGGCCCGGGCCTATGTAGTCGGTTTCACCGGCGCGCCCGGCACTGGTAAATCGACTCTGGTCGACGTGCTCGTCACGCTTTTGCGGAAGCTCGATCGCTCGGTGGCAGTGGTCGCCACGGACCCCAACTCGCCGTTCAGCGGCGGCGCGATCCTCGGCGATCGCATTCGTATGCAGCGTCACGCGCTCGACCCCAGGGTCTTCATCCGCAGCATGGGCGCGCGCGGGCATCTCGGCGGCCTGTCGCTCGCCGCGCGCGAGACGATCCGGCTGCTCGGCGCCTTCGGGTTCGATCCCGTGATCCTCGAGACGGTCGGGGTGGGGCAGTCGGAGCTGGA
>DASWGF010000286.1:0-2694 GCA_036393875.1 Candidatus Dormiibacterota bacterium | reverse complement strand
GAAGCGCGTGAGCGTGTCCGGTCGGCGATCAAGAACAGCGGCCTGGATTTTCCGCGCAAGCGGCTGACTGTGAACCTCGCGCCGGCGGAGATGCGCAAGGAAGGCAGCGGGCTCGACCTCCCGATCGCCATCGCCATCGCGCTCGCGGAGGTCGGCAAACGGGCGCCGGCTCGCAGCGCATTTCTCGGCGAGCTCGCGCTCGATGGCGCCGTTCGGCACGTGGACGGCGTGCTGGTTGCGGCTCGATGCCTGAAGAGGCTGGGCTTCGATCGCTTCTTCGTGCCGGCGGCCGATGCGAGCGAGGCGGCACTCATCGAAGGTCTAGAGGTCATCCCGTGCGAACACCTGGCAGGCGTGTTCGCGCATCTGCTCGGCCAGACGCTGATCGCGCCCCAGTTCTTCACCGATGTCGCGCCCGACGCGACCGCCGGGATTCTCGACACCGACCTCGCCGAAGTCCACGGCCAGGAAGAGGCCCGACGGGCGATCGAGGTCGCCGCCGCGGGCGGCCACCACCTCCTGCTGAGCGGCGCGCCCGGTTCCGGGAAGACCATGCTCGCCCGCTGCCTGCCCGGCATCCTGCCGCCTCTCGAGCTGCCAGAGGCATTCGAGGTGGCGCAGGTCCGAAGCCTTCTTGGCGACCTCCTGCCCGGTCGCCCGCTCGACTGGACGCGCCCTTTCCGCGCTCCTCACCACGGCGTCTCCATGGCCGGGCTGATCGGCGGTGGTTCGGGCTTCGCGATGCCCGGTGAGATCAGCCGCGCCAACCATGGCGTCTTGTTCCTCGACGAGCTCGCAGAGTTCCAGGCCCCGGTTCTGCAGGCGCTGCGGCAGCCGCTGGAAACGGGACGGGTCACGATCACGCGGTCGGGCGGCTCCGTCACTTACCCGGCGCGCTTCACCCTGGTAGCGGCGACAAACCCATGCCCGTGCGGATGGCTAGGCGACCCGGTGCGCACATGCCGCTGCACGCAGGCCGTCGTCGACGGCTACCAGCGCCGCCTGTCCGGCCCGCTGCTCGACCGCATCGACCTGCAGGTCGGGGTGCGCCGCGTACCGCTGGTGGAGCTGGCCGCCGAGCCCCGCGGCGAGCCATCGCTTGCGGTGAGGGATCGGGTGCTGGCGGCGAGAGCGCGCCAGCAGGCACGCCAGGGATGCCTCAACGCCCAGCTGAAACCGAGCCGGCTGCGCCACCTCGCCGCGATGGAGCCTGGGTCGAAACGCACCCTCGAGCGCTGGTCGGAGCAGAAGGGGCTGACCGCCCGCGGCTTCCATCGGGCCTGGCGCGTGGCGCGGACCGCAGCCGACCTCGAAGGCACCGAGCTGATCGCGGACCGCCACGTCCTCGAGGCGCTCGGTTACAGGCTGCATGACGTCGCCGCTTGACCTGAGCACGCTGAACACGCGGGGGAGGTGGCCTCCACCGGACGGCCCGCGGGTGGCGATCGTCGGCTCGCGCCGCCCATCGCCTTATGGCGAGGCGGTCGCGGAGCAGCTCGCAGCCGACCTGGCCCGGGCCGGCGTGATCGTGATCAGCGGCCTGGCCCTCGGCTGCGATGCCGCCGCCCATCGCGGCGCGCTCGTGGGAGGCGGAGTCACCGTCGCGGTCATGGGCACCGGCGTCGACATCGTCTATCCCGCCGCTCACTTTCGCCTCGCCGAGGAGATCGTCGCCGCAGGCGGAGCGCTGGTCAGCCAGTTCCCCGACGGGACGTCACCGCGCCGCCGGAACTTCCCGGCTCGCAACGTCACCCTGGCCGCGCTTTCCGACGTAGTGGTCGTCGTGGAAGCAGTCCAGGGGTCGGGCGCGCTGATCACGGCCGAGGCCGCGCTCGACCTACATAAAGAGGTAATGGCCGTGCCCGGGAGCATCTTCTCGCCGCTCTCCGTCGGCACTCACGCGCTTATCCGCGACGGGGCCGGGCTGGTCCAAAACGCCCGCGACGTGCTGGCCGCGCTGGGCGTGGGGCGTGAGGTCCTCGACGACCCCCTGGGCGCCCCGAAACGCCTCGGTTTCGCGCTGCCGGCGGAGCGCGACGGCATCCTCTTGCACCTCTCCGACGTGCTGGCGGTCAGCACCGCCGAGCTGGCCCGAAAGCTGCATCTCCCGGTCGCCGAGGTGCTCGGGCGGCTCACCTCCCTGGAGCTTGACGGCGCTGTGCGCCGTCACGGGGCGGGTTATGTAAGGGCATTGCGAACCGGCAAAGACTGAGCGTAGGATGCCCGCCTCAGAAGCCGGGACGGCCGCCTAGGGAAGTAATCCGGCCTTTGGGGAATATAGGGAGAGCAATGTCCGAAGGTTTGATCATCGTCGAGTCGCCGGCCAAGGCGAGGACCCTGAAGCGGTTCCTGGGTGACCGTTTCGACGTCCTCGCCTCGATGGGCCACGTCCGCGACCTGCCCGCGAAGGAGATGGGCGTCGAGGTCGAGGCCGGCTTCAAGCCGCACTACGAGGTGGTCGAAAGCCGGCGCAAGACGATCAACGAGCTGACCTCGGCGACCAAGAAGGACCGCCAGAACGTCATCCTGGCGTCCGACCCGGACCGGGAGGGCGAGGCGATCGCCTGGCACCTGGCCGAGGTGCTCAAGCTGCGCTCCCCGAAGCGGATCGAGTTCCACGAGATCACCGCGGACGCCGTGCGCAAAGCGCTGGAGGCGCCGCGCGAGATCGACATGCGGCTGGTCAACGCCCAG
>DASWGF010000285.1:0-4080 GCA_036393875.1 Candidatus Dormiibacterota bacterium | reverse complement strand
TCAGCGGTAGGGCTCGGCCCTTGGGCCCCACTCATTCCGTGGGCAGCGCATATTTCTGATAGCGAGCTCGGTAACCACGAATCCGGCCAATCGCTGCCAGCACCGGGAACAGTGTGTTCTGGACAGCGATCGGTGGACTCGAGGGCCTGATGAAATCGCCCACCTCCTGCAGCAGCACAGCCCCCTGCAGCAAGTTGATGTCGCCATTCGGCGAGAGTTTGCCGTCGCGGCTGAGCCCGAACTGGGTCTCGAAGAAGATCTCGGCAGACGTCAGCGCCGGCCGGTGCTCGTAGTAGATGCGCAGGATGCCATTGCCTGCGTTCCACTGGCTGTGAGGGACGCCGACGGGACAGACGAGCGTGTCTCCGGGCTGCGCGACTCCAGTACTATCCCCGATCTTGTATCCATACGCCCCTTCCAAGACCACGAAACTCTCCTCTTGGCTCGGATGGATATGCGCCCTGACGACATATGGGCCTGGTTTCACGATCAGCTCCGCTCGGAAGAGCTGCCCGTTGGACGAGTCGGCTGTCGAGCGGAATATGAGCCGCTCGCCGGTCTGAGGGCTTTCGATCTCGGTGCCGATCTTGACCAAGCGAGTCCCTATCTGTGGAACAGCGAGCCGATCAGCGCTTTGCCGATCACGAGAGGGTGATTCAGAGCAGTCCCGATCTTTCCGGCTCGGGAATTGGGATCTCGTGCGACGCCCAGTTGCCTCAGGGGGGTCCCGATGTCGAAGTACGTCTTCTCGCAAACCATGCGTTCTTCTTCGAATTGAAAGACGATGATCAGAGGAAAGTCGACTTTGCGGCCGGTCGCAGGAAGACCACGCCAGTTCCCATCGTGGGTTCCGCTGAAGCGTCCCTCGACGATAACTGCGTTGTCTGCGTGATGCATGGCCTCGGGTTGGAATCGGAAGTCGGGGAATCCCTTCTTGTTTTCGTTCAGGAGCGTGTTGACCCCGGAGTGGCCGTCCCAGACCTCGGCGGTAGGGACGATCTCGTAGCGAGGGTGGCTGAAGGCCGCGATGCAACGAGCGAAGTCGTGGGCGTTTTCGGCTTCCATATGCTCGAGGACTGTCGCCTCACGCAGTTGCCGCAAACTCGACATCATGCCCGGGTTAGGGGTGCTTTCAACTGACTGATCTCGAGCAGGTTCCCATCGGGGTCGCGGAAGAAGCAGCGGACCTCCCTGTCATATTCGACGGGTGGAGTGAGGAAGGTCGCTCTGCGTCGCGTCAGGGTCTCGTAGGCGGCGCGGCAATCGGTAACGCGGATCGTCAACTCATGACTAACGATATCGGTCGAAGCCGGTGGAGCAAACGTGACCGTCGGCTTGTCCACCGTGGGCCCACCTCCGATGAAGAGCAGAAGCCAGGTTCCGGCGAACCTGAGAACGGCTGAAGTGCCGCCGTACGCGCGGGTTTCGGTCGCGCCGAGCACGTCTCGATAGAACCGACGCGCGCGCTCCAGGTCGCTTACGACGAGGAGAAGGGGCAGCTCGACCCATCGTCGGGAAAGCCCTGATCCGAAGCCACGGCGGGAGCTTATCGCGTAGTCAGATCCGCGTTCGTCGATGGACTCGTCCACTGCCCGCTATCTTTGGGCGATGCATGGGGGTCGAGGGGTGGGGTGTCAAGTGGTTAGCGCTCGGATAGCGTTAACTGACGGGGCATTGGCGAGACGGGACACAATTTGAACTCACACGCTGAACCCGGCCGATGCGTCCTCGAACTCGTCAAGGCTTACCGCGACCGGTTCTAGGAGTCAATTACGGGCTCGCTAAAGCTGTATCCGTCCGCAGCCAACCTCTCAATGGCTGCTGTTCACATACCGCGGACTTCTCGATGGCGGCGATGACCTCGTGGCGCCGGACGGCGTCGGCGAAGTCCGTCACGGCATGGAGTTCCGTTGTCAATGTCTGCCGCGAACTCGCGTAGGCACGCCCGACATCGAAGGCGGGCGCGCCTTGCATGCTAGTGAGCGCGGGCCATTTCTGGACACTATTTGAACAACCCCAGCGAACCCGAAGTTCACTCGCTCAGGGTATTGGGAGTTCTGAAGCATTTGCGGTCGGAACCCGGCGCGCAATAGACTCGAAGCTCACCGGCCACAAGTGAAAAGGAGGACCCCATGCGCAGGCTGTCCGGAGGCGTCTTGCTGATCGTCGCCGCCTTAGCCGCCGTGCCGGTCGCCACTGCTACCGCCACCGTCCGAGGCACGCCGACTAACGTCGACGTCAGCCAGCGGCATCTCAACGAGTCCGAGGAGTCGATCGCGGTCAACCCGACGAACCCCAAGAACATCGTCGTGGTGACCAATGTTGGGCATAGGGAAGCCGGACTGAAGGCCGGCATGTTCGAGGGCTTCAGCTTCGACGGCGGCAGGACCTGGTCCACGAAGCTGATAGGCAATTACGACAACCTCGGCGACGCCTGCTGCGACCCGAGCCTGTCCTTCGACCAGTACGGCAATCTGTTCATGACCTACCTGTTCGAGGTCGAAAACACGGTCCCTATCGCGCTGAGCACGGATGGCGGCCTGACCTTCAACCTTGTCGGCAACATCCTCGCGCCACCCAGCGGCACCCCCACCAAGTCGAGTGGTGACAGCCGTGGGCTGTTCCGCTTCGTCGACCAGCCGACCATCATCGCCGGCCACAACGAGGTGTGGATGATCTTCAACGCCGGCGGGCCGATGTTTGCGACCGGCGCGCCGGTCACCGGCTTCAATGAGGTCGGCTCGTTCTTCGTGGGCGAGGTCGTGCCGGGCACCAACAACTGCACGTACGGCGACATCGCGATCGGACCGGCCGGCCAGATCATGCAGGTGTGCACCCTGACCGAGAGCGGGCAGGGCGGTGGCAAGCTCTTCGTGAACGTCGACCCGGACGGGCTCGGCCCCGCAAACTTCGGTGACCGCATCTTCGTTACCGACACCCACGTCGGCGGCTTCGACTTCATCGCCCCGCAGCCCGATCGTTCCGTCGACGCGGAGCCCGGCCTGGCGTGGGACCGCACCGGCGGCCCGCACAACGGGCGCGCTTATCTCATCTACACCAAGGAACAACAGAACGAGAGCGACAACACTGACATCTACGTGCGCTACTCGGATGACGGCGGCGCAACGTGGAGCTCGGGCGTTCGGGTCAACGACGACTCGACGGTGAACAGCCAGTTCCTGCCCAAGATCTCGCTCGACCCGACGACCGGCAACCTCGCCGCAGTCTGGTACGACTCGCGTCGCGACCTGGGCGCGGGCGGCGCCGGAGACACTGACGGGATCGCCAACGACGACGCGCAGTTCTGGGGTGCTTTCAGCACCAACGCGGGCGTATCATTCGGCGCCAACCTCCAAATCAGCGCAGGTACGTCCAACGCCGCCGACTCGGGCAACGGGATCGACTACGGGGACTACACTGGCCTGTCGTTCTACGGCGGCGTGGCGCACCCGTCGTGGTCGGACAACTCCAACAGCACGGGCAACAACTCCGACGGCACCCTGCACCAGCTCGACATCTACACGGCGGCAGTGCCGGTCAGCTGACTTGGCCAGCTAAGCATTTGCCAGCGACGCGGGGGGCGCGGATCCATCTGATCCATGCCCTCTGCGGTCGGCTGGTCGGGCGGACGGGACACAATTTGGGCTCCCAGATCGACCTCGGATGGGGCATCGTCAACCTCATCAGGACGCATGGTGACTGTCTTGAGCCACCTTCTGGAGGCAGTAACGCGCCGGCTGCGCTCATCCGATCCGGCCGACCTGCCGCGGATCGAGCTTCGGAGCTTCACGAAAGCATCAGACCTGGTCCCTCTGCTGAGGGATACCGCCGGCTTCACTCACCTTCCGACCCTCGCGCTCCGCGGAGCGACTGGCGACCGGTTAACGCTAGCCAGTAGCTGGATGTTACTGAACTCGGATTTTGGTCGGGGGCCCGGGATTTGAACCCGGGGCCTCACGGTCCCGAACCGTGTTGGTTGCATGTCCTCCAGTGTCCCGGCGGCTCCCCAGATGCCCGCCTGCACTCAAATTGCCGAACCGTGGTGTCCGTCCGTGTCCTCCTAGAGACACCTGGTTCCGC
>DASWGF010000284.1:0-13389 GCA_036393875.1 Candidatus Dormiibacterota bacterium | reverse complement strand
CTGGTCGAGGTCGACTCCACCTACTACGGCATGCCGAAGAAGGAGAACTCGGATCTGTGGGTGGCGCGCACGCCGGCTGGATTCACGTTCGACGTCAAGTCCTTCTCGCTGTTCACCAACCACCCCACCAAGCCGATGGCGCTGCCCAAAGACATCCGCGACCAGCTGTCTGAGAAGCTGCGCGAAAAGAACATCTACATCGAGCAGATGCCGCCTGAGCTCGTGGACGAGTCGTGGGACCGCTTTCGCGAGGCGCTCGATCCCCTGCGCGCAGCGGGCAAGCTGGGGGCCGTCTTCTTCCAATTCCCGCCCTGGTTCCTGCCATCTTCACGCTCGCTTGCCTATGTCGAGCAATGCCAGGAGCGCATGTTCGGATTCCAGATCGCAGTGGAGTTCCGCAAACCGGAATGGATGGACGCGCGCCACCGCGAAGGCACCATGGCGTTCTTGCGCTCGCGCGACATTCCGCTGGTCGCGGTTGATGTGCCGCCCGGCCACAAGACGAGCATGCCGCCGGTTTACGACGTGACCTCGTCGAAGCTCGCGGTCGTGCGGTTTCACGGTCGCAACCACGACACGTGGGACCTGAAGGGCGCCCCGCCGAACCTGCGCTTTCGCTACGACTACAAAGACGACGAGCTCAACGAGTGGGTGCCGAGGATCAAGGAGATGGAGAAGTCGGCCAAGGAGGTGCACGCGCTCATGAACAACAACTACTCCAACTATTCGGTCAAGAACGCCAAGCAGCTCGAGAAGCTGCTCGAGGCCTGGCAGAAATGAGCTTCAGCTGTTGCGTGGAGGCAGGCCGCTCCCGCTGAGGCGTGGGGATGCGAGCCGGCGCGCCTCCCCGATGCTGTGGTCGACCAAACCGCCGAAGATGGGCTCAGTCAGGTGCACCAGTCGATACGGAGCGACGATCGCGTCCCGACGCGGAAAGCGCGCTGTACGCACGATGAGCCTGGCCACCCAGGAGGCCGAGACTTGCGGCCCGATCGGCGCCTCGGTTTGGTCGAAGAATTCTGTTTTGGTAGACGCGGGATAGACGACGCAGACCTTCACGCCGGTACCCGAGAGCTCACCGCGCAGCGCATGGGAGAGGCCGACGACCGCATGCTTCGTCGCCGAGTACACGGCCGAGTACGGAGCGGCCCTGAACCCCACGACCGAAGCGACGTTGATGATCACGCCGCGACGCCGTTCCAGCATCGGCGGCAGCACGGCCTGTGTGCAGGCGATGACGCCGGCCAGATTCGTCGCCAAGAGCTCCTCGACCTTCTCCTCGGGCATCTCATGCAAGCGGCCCATCCAACCCAAGCCGGCATTGTTGACGAGGACGTCGATGCGCTCGTGGTCGCGAAGCGCGGCCGCCACGAACGCACGCGCGTCGGCGCTGCGGCCTACGTCCAGACGTCTCGTGCTCACGTCCGGAGAACCCTTCTGGCGGCATTTCTCCGCGACAGCGTTCAGCCGATCGAGGCGCCGCGCGCCCAGGGCGAGTCGCGCCCCCTTGCGCGCGAACTCCAGCGCCGTGGCCTCGCCGATGCCGCTGGACGCGCCCGTGATCGCCACTACCGCATTCTTCAGACGCACAGCCAAACAAGCTTAGGTGCGAGCTGATCCCGATCTAGAATCCAGTCGATGAGAGCTCTGACTTTTCAAGGCAAAGGCCAGGTGAAGCTCGTCGACGTCCCCAAGCCGGCGATCAAGGGTTCGGGCGACGTTCTGGTCAGGATCACGCTCGGAGCTGTCTGTGGCTCGGACCTGCACGTCTACCACGGGTACATACCGATGAACCCGGGCGAGCTCCTCGGGCACGAGTTCGTCGGCGTGGTGGAGGAGGTCGGTTCCGAGGTCAAGCGCTTCAAGCCTGGCGACCGGGTGGTCGCCAGCTTCTTCACGTCCTGCGGCCACTGCGCCCTTTGCCGTAAGGGCTGGTTCAACCAATGCGTGAGCAAAGCGACCTTCGGCATGGGCGCGAACTTCGGCGGTTTGGGCGGCGCCCAGGCCGAGTATGTCGTCGTTCCGCTTGCCGACAATTCGATGGAGCCGATCCCTGACGGAATGTCGGACGAGCAGGCCATCTTCGTCGGCGACATCCTGGCCACCGGCTACTTCGGAGCCGAGCGCGCCGAGATCAAGCCGGGGGATGCCGTGGCGGTGATCGGCGCCGGCCCGGTTGGCCTCATGGCGACGATGTGCGCGAGCCTGTTCGGGCCGGCTCGCATCTTCGTGGTCGACATGGTCCAGTCCCGGCTGGAGACGGCAAGAGAGTTGGGCGGCATCCCGATCAACGCGTCCCAGGTCGAGCCGGTGGAAGCCATCCAGGCCCACACGGGCGGCATCGGCGCGGACGCCAGCATCGAGTGCGTGGGCTTGCTGTCAGCAGTCGACACGGCGATTCGAAGCGTGCGCGGCGGCGGTACCGTCTCCATGGTTGGCGTGCCCAGCGCCGTGATCGGGGACTTTCCCTACATGCGTGTCTGGAGCAAAGCTCTGACATTCCGGGCCGGCTACTGCAACGTGCAGGCGTACATGACGATCCTCCTGGACCTCATCGCAGCCGGCCGCCTCAAGCCCGACGCCATCATCAGCCACCGCATGAAGCTCGACGACGGCGAAGAGGCGTACCGGATTTTCGACGCTCGCGAAGCAACCAAGATCGTATTGACCCCTTGAGCGGAGCTCTAGGTTTACTCCTGTCTCCCCTCCCGTCCGGCTCGCTCCGCGAGCAACCAACCTTGACACTCAGGGGAGGCTAGGCCGGGATGGCCGGCCGGTATGACGTGATCGTGGTGGGCTCTGGCTCCGGGGGTGGAGTCGTCGCCAGCCGTCTTAGCGAAGATCCGAAAATCCGGGTGCTCATGATCGAGGCCGGGCCCGATCCCGGCGACCACGTTCCCGACGCTGTTCGCTACGTCGAGCGCGGCACCGGCGTCGACGAATACGACTGGAACTACCTCGATGGCCAGACACGCGGCGCGGTGCCGCGCGGCCGGATCCTCGGTGGCAGCTCTGCTGTCAACGCGAGCTTTGCGTTCCGGGGCCAGCCCGAGGACTACGACGGCTGGGCCGCACGAGGTGCGCCGTCCTGGAGCTGGGAACACTGCCTCCCCTATTTCAGAAAGCTCGAGACCGACCGAGAGTTCGGCGGGCTGCCCTATCACGGGAATTCGGGGCCGATTCACATCGAGCGCGAGCCTTTGAACGAGTTCCAATCACACGTCCGGGCCGCCTGCCTCGAGCTGGGCCATTCGGATGTCGACGACCTGAACCGGCCGGGTGCGGTCGGGGTCGGGCCGTTGCCGAGGAACCTGAAAGACGGCCAGCGGCAGAGCACGCTGCTGACCTACATCGCCGCGGCGCGCCCGCGGCCGAACCTCACCATCCAGGCGGACACCCTGGTCGAGTCGCTGGTCATCCGAGACGGCCGCGCGATCGGAGTGCGTCTGGCCGGCGGCGAGGTCATCGAAGGCGGCCGGGTCGTCCTTGCGGCGGGCGCCTACAACTCGCCGCAGATCCTCCACCGGACGGGAGTCGGCCCTCGCGAGGTTCTCCAGCGCATCGGCGTAGACACGGTGCTCGACCTGCCTGGCGTCGGCGAGAACCTGCTCGACCACGTCTCCTCGCTGATCGTGCTGGACGTGGGCCGGCCGGCTATAGCGGGGCGCTTCCCGATCGGCCCGACTTTGAAGCTCCGGACCACTCCAGATCTGGCCGTGGACGACGTCAAGTTCACTCACGTGTTCGGCGAGATTTTCTCGATGCCCGGCTTGAACGGCCTGTACATCGAGATCAGCAATTGCGAATCGCAGGGCGTGGTTCAAGCGGTCTCCCGTGACCCGCGCGTGGCGCCTCGATTCGACCACCGCTATTTCTCCAACCAGAAGGACCTTGACCGGATGGTGGGCGCCGCGAAGGTCGCATTCGAGGTGGCCAAGGTCATCGGTGAGAGCGTGAAGTGCGATGTGCTCCTACCCGACGCCGAGACCGCCCGCGATGAAGAGGCGCTACGCGCGCATTTCCTCGCTTTTCATGCCACCGACTACCACCCTTCGGGAACCCTCCGCATGGGATCGGATGACGACGAGATGGCGGTCGTCGATGATCGCTGCCGGCTCCGCGGGATCGAGAACCTTTACGTCGCCGACGCTTCGGTCATGCCTACGGTGCCACGGGCGAACATCAACCTGCCGACGATGATGATTGGCGAACGTGTGGCGGAGTTCGTGCGCACGGACCTGTAGTTCGCGCCGTCAGTCGGGTTCGCTCCCGTGGTCCAGCGCCATCAAGTAACCCCGCGCGCGTTCGCTGAGCGGATAGCGCTTCTCGAGCTCACGAAACGCCGGCCCGTGGTCGCTGTGCTCCAGGTGCGCCAGCTCGTGCACCAGGAGATAGTCGAGCACCCACTCTGGCAGCGCGGCCGCGCGCGAAGCGATGCGAATGGCGCCCGACGTGAAGGTGCAGCTGCCCCAGAGATGCGACATGTCCGCGAATGCGATGGACGTCCACCGCAGCCTGCCGCCGAAGTGCCGCTCGTTGAGCAACGTCGCCCGGCCGGCGAGCCGCGCGTCGGACGGCCGCGACCTCTCGACCCGCCGCTGCAGGCGCCGGCTCATCACCTCCGCCCACCTCAGGCGCTCGGCCTGCGGCATCCAATCGGGTACGAGGAGCTCGAGGACGCCGGCCCGCAGCCTCGCAGCGACCGTGCGGCGGCGCCGGCGGGTGGCGACGATTCGAATGGGAGGCGGGAATGCGCTTGGGGGACTGTTCAAGGCGTTGTGCTCCGATGTTGCTGGGACGGGTGTCGAGGGCGATTCTAAGCGGCGACTGGCAGGTCCGGTAACCCAGGTTGTTAAGCGCGTTTATCAGGACGCCCCACTAGCATTGCCACCGTGCCTAGAAGCCTCGTGATAGGAAACGGCAACGTGCTGGTTGGCTTCGACGCCAACTATTCCGTTCGCGACATCTATTTTCCAAGGGTCGGGGACGCCAACCAGACCATGGGCAACGTATGCCGAACCGGGTTCTTCATCGACGGCAGGTTCGCCTGGCTCGACAACCCCGCCTGGGAGCGCCAGCTCGGATACGTGGAGGATTCGCTGGTCACCGACGTCACGTTGAAGCACCCGACCCTGGGAATCACCGTCAAGTTCGCGGATTTCGTCGACCTCGCCCGCAACTGGTTCATCCGCAACGTCGAAGTGACGAGCCCCGCGGGTTTCAAGGTCGGACGTGTCTTCTTCCATTACGACTGGTACATCGAAGGTTCGGACATCGGCAACACGGTCGCGTACGACCCTCGACATCGCGGCGTGATCGCCTACAAAGGCAACCGCTACTTTCTCGTCGGTGGAGTGGTGACCGGCACCGAGTTCGGGATCGACACCTGGGCCAACGGCAAGAAGGGCAACGGGCTCGCCGGGACGTGGGTCGACGCCGAGGACGGCGTGCTCGGCCGCAATCCGATCGAGCAGGGATCGGTCGACTGCACGGTCGGCTTCGACTTCGGACCGGGCGCCGCGGGCGAGTCGCGAACAGTGACCCACTGGCTGTGCATGGGCGCGCGGTTGAGCGAGGTTTCGACGTACGGACAGGACCTGATCATGAGTCGCGGGCCCGCTGTTTACCGGGGACGCACGAAGACTTATTGGCAAGTCTGGAGCGAGAAGGATCACCGCCACATCGACGAGGAGCTCGGCGCCGACGTCACGCAGCTCTACCGGCGGAGCATCCTCACCGCCCGCACCCATGCCGACAACCACGGCGCCATCATCGCCGCGACCGACTTCGACATCACCAAGTTCGCGCGCGACACCTACGCGTACGCATGGCCGCGCGACGGTGCGCTGGTCGCCAATGCCCTGGATCGCGCGGGGCACGAGGACATCACGCGCCAGTTCTTCACGTTCTGCCAGGAGTCGCTGGTGGAAGAGGGCTTCTTCCTGCACAAGTACACGCCGTACGGCAATCCCGGGAGCTCGTGGCTGCCATGGGTCGACGCTCGCGGCACGCGCACCCTGCCGATCCAGGAAGATGAGACGGGCCTGGTGCTCTGGGCGCTCTGGCAGCACTACAGGATCCACCGCAATCTCGACTTCGTCGTCGACCTCTATACGTCCCTGATCGTGCCCGCCGCCGACTGGATGGTCAGCTACGTCGACCAGCGGAATGGGCTGATCCAGCCTTCGTGGGACCTATGGGAAGAGCGGTGGGGGGTGCACGCATTCACGGTCGGCGCGGTTTGGGGCGGGCTCGATGCCGCGCGGAGCTTCGCCGAGCTCTTCGGCGATGGCCCGGCCGCGATGCGCTACCGAGATGCGGGCGAGCGTCTGAAGGAGGCAGCCGACACACACCTCTACGCTGAGGAGCTGGGTCGGTTTGCGCGTCGGATAGCCGTCGAGGAGGACGGCACCATGACCGTGGACATGGTCATCGACAGCGCGATCTCCGGCTTATGGCGATTCGGCATGTACGCGCCGGACGAGAAGCGCGTCGCCGAGACGATGGTCGCGATCTGCGACCAGCTTGCGAACCACTCGGCCGCCGGCGGCTTTGCGCGCTACAAGGACGATTACTACTTCAAGGTCGAGTCCGACACGCAGAAGGTGCCGGGCAATCCGTGGTTCATCTCGACCCTCTGGATGGCGCAGTGGTACATCGCCGTCGCCAAGACCACCCACGACCTGAAGCCGGCGCGTGACATCATCAACTGGGTGGTGGCCCACCAGATCGCGGGCGGGTTGCTTTCCGAGCAGCTCGACCCCAACACCGGAGCGCCGCTGTCGGTGTCACCCCTGACCTGGTCGCACGCCGAGCTGATCGCCACGGTCGATGAGTTCTGCCGCAAGTCGGAGCGATTGCGGCGCTCATCGCTTTCGACGGTTCCGCCGAAGGCTAGTTCCTAGCTCGAGTCTCCCCACCCAGCCGCTACGCGGCCGGACCTCCCCACGTGGTGGGGAGGCGAAGTTCCTCTACAGCGGGATGTTCCCGTGCTTCCGAACGGGGCGTTCGATGGTCTTGCGCTGGCCGAGCTCCAACCCCCTGATCAACGAACGGCGGGTCTCGGACGGCTCGATCACATCGTCGATGTAGCCGCGCTCGGCGGCGACGTACGGGTTGGCGAACCGGGCGGTGTACTCGGCGACGAGCTCCTTGCGCCGGGCGGCGGGATCCGGTGCAGCGGCGAGGTCTCGCTTGTACACGATGTTGACGGCAGCTTCCGGGCCCATGACCGCGATCTCAGCCGTCGGCCAAGCGAGGTTCAGGTCTGCGCCCATCTGCTTGGGTGACATGACGGTGTAGGCGCCGCCGTAATCCTTGCGCGTGATCACGGCCAGCTTGGGCACGGTGGCTTCGGCGTACGCGTACAGAAGCTTGGCGCCGTGCCGGATGATGCCGCCGTGCTCCTGGTCCCTGCCCGGGAGGTAGCCAGGCACGTCGACGAAGGAGACGATCGGGATCCCGAACGCGTCGCAGAACCGTATGAATCGCGCAGCCTTGACTGACGCGTTGATGTCGATCGCACCCGCCAGGACCTTGGGCTGGTTGCCGACGATGCCCACGACGTTCCCGCCCAGCCGCCCGAAGCCCACGATGATGTTCGGCGCGAAGAATGGCTGCACCTCGAAGAACTCGCGGTTGTCGAGCACGCGGCCGACGAGCTCGCGCATGTCGTAAGGCTTGTTCGGCGCCTCGGGCACGATCGTCTGCAGCTGGGGGTCCGCCCGCTCTGGGTCGTCGGTGGTAGGCAGATACGGCGGACGCTCCCCGTTGCTGGAGGGAAGGTAGGAAAGGAGGCGCCTCACGCCGGCCGCACACTCCTCCTCTGTCTTGGGCAAGAAGTGGGCGACGCCCGATGTCACGTTGTGCACATCGCCACCGCCGAGGTCCTCGAAGTTGACGTGCTCGCCCGTGACGACACGAATCACCTCGGGGCCCGTGATGAACATGTAGCCCTGGCCGGCCACGATGAAGATGAAGTCGGTGATCGCCGGTGAGTACACCGCCCCGCCCGTGCACGGTCCGGCGATGATGCTGATCTGGGGGATCACACCGGAGGACTGCACGTTGCGGTAGAAGATGTCGGCATAACCAGCGAGGGCGACGACTCCTTCTTGGATGCGCGCTCCGCCGGAATCGTTGATGCCGATGATCGGCACGCGGTTGCGCAGCGCAAGCTCCTGGACCTTGACGATCTTCTCGGCCGTGACCTCGCCCAGCGACCCTCCGTAGACGGTCGCGTCATACGCGTACACCGCGACCGGACGGCGGTCGATCTCACCAAAGCCCGCCACCACGCCGTCACCGGGGATCCTCCTCTCCTCCATGCCAAAGCCCTGCGCGCGATGCGTGGCGAACAGGTCGAGCTCGACGAATGAGCTCCCGTCGAGCAGCATCTCGATGCGTTCGCGCGCGCTCGAGAGACCTTTCGCGCGCCGCTTGTTCGCCGCCTCGTTCTCCGAATGCAGCGCCTGGTACCGGCGCTTTCGATACTGGTTGATCTTTTGCTCCGAGACCGAGGCCGGCACGCGCTCCGGGGCCTCGATCGCCTCGAGGGAGGGCGGGGTCCGGCGTACCGGTGACATGCTCTTTGGTCTGCGGGCAGCCATAGCGCATATCGTAGGCGCGTGCCCGAGCACGGCCCTGAATACGGCTTGCCGCTGGACCTAGAGCATGCGATGACGCTGCGTCAATTGCGCACGTTCAAGGCCGTGGCCGACCTCAGCAGCTTCAGCCTCGCCGCCCAGCAGCTGCGGCTCAGCCAACCTTCGGTCTCGTACCAGGTGAAGGAGCTCGAGGAAGCGCTCGGCTTGCCGCTGCTCGATCGCCTCGGCAAGCGCGTGCAGCTCACCGAGGCGGGCACCATCCTCTACAGCTACGCGCGCCGCACGATGGACGTCCTCGACGAGGCCGCGGTGGCGCTGGAGGAGATGCGCGGGATCAAGCGCGGCAACCTCCGCGTCGGGGCGAGCACGACGGTCGGCATCTATATCCTCCCCGCCGCCCTCGGCGCATTCAAGAAGCTGCACCCCGGGCTGGTGATCTCGCTCGAGATCGGTACCCGCGCACGGGTGCAAGAGCAGGTTCTGCGCAACGAGCTCGACCTCGCCGTGGTGGGGCCGGCCCTCAAGGATTCGGACCTCGCGATCCTTCCATTTCTCACCGACGAGCTCGTGGTCGTGGCGCCGGCCGGCCACCGCCTGGCCAGCAACGGCGGCCTGAGCCTGAAGGACCTCAACGACCAGCCGTTCGTGATGCGGGAACCGGCTTCCGGAAGCCGGTGGTCGCTCGAGAAGGCGGCGAGAAAGGCGGGCGCCAAGCTGCAGATTGCGATGGAGCTGGGCTCCAACGGCGCCATCAAGCACGCGGTTGAATCGGGCCTGGGGCTGGCCGTTCTGTCCCGTTATGCATGCGCGCTGGAGCTGTCCAGCGGCCGGCTGGTGGAGCTAGACGTCCGTGGCTTCCCAATCCGGCGTGACTGGCACATCGTTCACCTCCGCCGACGCAAGCTGCCGGCCTCGGTACAGGCGTTCATCGCCTTCCTCAAAGACCCCGTGTGGCTGTCCAGCGTCGGCAGGCGCGGCCAGTCGCGGCCGCCCACCGACTAGGTGCAGGGCCTGCGCAGGGCCGCGGTCGACCTGTTCACGCGGCCTGCCTTTTATTGGGCCCTGGCCGCCGTGTTCTGGATCAGGGTGGCCGTGCTGACCGCCCTGGTGCCGCGACGCCCCGACACCGAAGGGATGTGGGAGGGGGCGCACGCCTACCTCACCAACCCAGGCCACATGTACGACGCTGCGGCTACGTACCTCGCGCGGTCCCACCTCATCGC
The DNA here is from genome assembly GCA_036393875.1 of Candidatus Dormiibacterota bacterium. Lineage (GTDB taxonomy): Bacteria > Chloroflexota > Dormibacteria > Dormibacterales > Dormibacteraceae > UBA10449. Next base: position 3,560 of record DASWGF010000284.1, on the reverse strand, counting down.
GCCGCCAGGCACCCTCGACGCGTTCGTCAGCCCGCCCCCTGTGGCGGTGCTCGGCATTCCCATCTCGCTGCTGCCAAGGAGTGTGGGCGTGCAGGTGTGGACCGCTGTCGACGTCGCCGCGCTGGTCGCGAGCCTCGTGCTCATTTACCTGGTGCTGCTTCCGCGGCACCGGCTGGCGGCTCCGATCTTCTGGCTCGTCGCCGCCTACTTCCCCCCTCTGTTCGCCGATGCCGTCGCCGGGCAGCGCGGCGGCATTTTGCTGCTGGGCGCGGCGGCCTCGATGTGGCTCGAGGGGAACCGGCCCTCGCTGGCCGGCGCGGTCGGCGGGCTGGCCGCCTCATTGAAGTATTTCCCGGCGGCGATGATCATCGGCCCGCGTCCAGCCCACCGGATCCGCTATGCGTTGAGCCTCGGCGCGGTCCTGGCGGTGGTCACCATCGTGAGCTTCGTTCCGCTCGGCGTCGGCGGCGCGTTGCATTACTACCAACAGGTCCTCATCCCCTCGCTCGGCTCGCACAACTCCGACTGCGCCTACGACTCAGTGCGGACGCTGTTCACACGAACCATCGGGGGCGAGACCTATCTGCAGCCGACGGGCAACGGCTACATCGCGTTCACTTCGCCGATCCACCTGCCGGAGGTGGCGCTCGGGCTCTCCTATCTCAGCGCCATCCTGTTCGCGAGTGGTGCGGTGTGGGCCGCATGGCGCAGCGGATGGAATCCGGCCTACGGCATGGCGCTCGGGTTTGCGCTGGGCGCGCTGATCCCGAACGAGGTGTGGCCGTACCAGTGGCTGCCCCTGCTGCCATTGATCCTTCTGCTCGCGGTCCGGGCCCTCGAGCAAAGGCGGGCGCTCACTCTGGGGCTCCTCGGTGTGTTCCTGCTCGGATTCGTGCGGCAGCCGTGCGACCTCTTTTTTCCGAATCTCTGGACGCTCGCCGCGATCGCGATCTTCGTTTTGGGGCTGTGGGAGAATCGGCTCTTCCGCACAGCCGGATGATCGGGAGGACCTCGAATTGGCGCTCAACGCTCATGTCAGCTTCACCTGGGTCGGGCACGGCACCTGGAAGGTTCGCAGCGCCAAGTCGAAGGACATCATCATCGACCCCTGGGTGATGGGCAACCCGGTGGCGCCCGAGGCCCTGAAGAAGGTCGACAGGTGCGACCTCATGCTCATCACGCACGGTCATTTCGACCACATCCACGACGCGCTGGAGATTGCTCGAGCGACCAAGCCGAAGATCGTCAGCAACTTCGAGATCACGAGCTGGCTGGGATCCAAGGGCATAGAAGGCGACACTCTCATCGGCGGCAACCAGGGCGGCACCATCGATGTCGGCGGCATCAAGATCACGCTCGTCCACGCCGAGCATTCATGCGGCATCTCGGACGGCGCCCAGATCGTGTACGGCGGTGAAGCCTGCGGGATGGTGATCGAGTTCGAAAACGGCTTCACCATCTATTTCGCGGGCGACACAGATGTCTTCGGCGACATGGCGCTGATCGCCGAACTGAGCCATTTCGACGTCGCCTTCCTGCCCATCGGCGACTTCTACACGATGGGGCCGGCGCGGGCCGCCAAAGCGGTTTCGCTCCTGGGCGTCAAGACCGTGGTGCCGATGCACTTCGGCACGTTCCCACCGCTGATCGGGCGGCCGAGCGCCTTGCAGGAGCTCGTCGGCCCTGGGGTCGAGGTCCTCGATATCAAGCCGGGCGACACCGTCTAGCAGGAGCCGCTGCCCCGGCATCCTGCTAGCGTGAACCGGGTGAAGTTCCGCTATTCGCGGTGGGACGGCTCCCAGCGTCTCGACGACCTCGACGCGGGCGACGTCCTGGACGCACTGTCCGACGACCTCATGAACTACGGCGACCTCAACGCCGCGCTGCAGCGCCTGTTGCGCTGGGGCGCGCCGAACATGCCGGGCCTGGAACAGCTGCTCAAGCAGCTGCGGGAGGCGCGAGAGCGCGAGCTGGGCCGATACAACCTCGACTCCACGGTCGAGCAGCTGCGCCAGGAGGTGCAGGACGTCATCGACACCGAACGGAGCGGCATCGACAAGCGTGTCAATGAGGCCGCCACCCCGGAAGCCAAGAAGCTGCTGGACCGCATCGCCCGCCAGCGCCGCGAACAGCTGGATCGACTCCCCGACGACCTGGGCGGCCGCGTCAAGTCCCTGCGCGATTACGAGTTCGTCGACGACGAGGCCCGCCAGAAGTTCGAAGAGCTGATGCAGCGGCTGCAGAAGCAAATGGTCGACCAGATGTTTCAGGGCTTGAAGGGCTCGATCCAGCAGATGCAGGGCCAGGACCTGTCGCGAGTGCGCGACATGGTGCGCGAGCTCAACAAGATGCTCGAGGATCGCATGGAGGGTCGGACGCCCGACTTCAACGGGTTCATGGAGCGCTTTGGCGACATGTTTCCGCCCGGCATCAACAGCCTCGACGAGCTGTTGGAGCACCTGCAGCGGCAGATGGCGCAAATGCAGTCGCTGTTCCAGAGCTTGAGCCCGGAGGCACGCGAGGAGCTGCGGCAGATGATGGATGCGCTCCTCCAGGACGACTCGCTCCGGCTCGAGCTCGCCCGGCTATCCGGGTTCATGCAAGCGATGATGCCGCCGGCGGAGATGGCCGAGCGCTATCCGTTCTTCGGCGAGGACCCGCTTTCCATGGGCGAGGCGATGGGCCTCATGGAGCGGCTGCAGCAGATGGACCGGCTCGAGTCACAGCTGGAGCGGGGCAGCTTTCGCCCGGACGACGTCGACCGCTCACTCGCTCAGCAGCTTCTTGGGGATGAGGCGAGGCAAGCGCTCGACCAGCTGCGAAAGCTCACCGAGGTGCTGGAGAAAGCCGGGTACGTCGAGCGCAAAGGCCGGCGCATGGAGCTGACGCCGCGTGGCATGCGGCGCATCGGCCAATCGGCGCTCCGCGACATCTTCGACCAGCTCAAGAAGACCCGCATGGGCCAGCACCAGCTGTTTCGAGGCGGCATCGGCAACGATGCTTCCGACGAGCTGAAGGACTACGAGTACGGCGACCCCTTCCTGCTCGACCTCAAGGAGACGCTGTTCAACTCGCTGGTCCGCGAAGGCCCGAAGGTGCCGGTGCGGCTCGACGCCAAGGACTTCGTCGTTCACCGGACCGAGCATGTGACCCAGGCCTCGACCGTCCTCATGATCGACATGAGCCGTTCGATGTTCCTGCGCGGGTGCTTCTTGGCGGCCAAGAAGGTGGCGATCGCCCTCGACTCGCTGATCCGCAGCCAATATCCGCGCGACTCGCTATATGTCGTCGGGTTCTCGAACTACGCGGTCGAGCTCAAGCCGCAGACGCTGCCCCAGCTCGCGCTCAATGACTACGTGTACGGCACCAACATGCAGCACGGGTTCCAGCTCGCGCGGTCGCTGCTGGCCAAGCACCGCGGCAATCGCCAGATCATCATGATCACCGACGGCGAACCGACCGCCCACATCGACGAGGAGAACGGGCGGGCGTACTTCGCGTACCCGCCCACGTTCAAGACCATCCAGCAAACGCTTCGCGAGGTGCGGCGCTGCACCCGC
>DASWGF010000283.1:0-7323 GCA_036393875.1 Candidatus Dormiibacterota bacterium | reverse complement strand
TGGGCCGCCAGGGTCGCGACGCCTACCTGGGTGGCCACATCCCCGGCGCTGTGTTCGTCGACCTCGACGCTGTCACCGGCACCGGCGCGGGCCGGCATCCTCTGCCCACGCGACAGAAGTTCCAGGACGAGATGCGCCTCGCGGGGATCAGCACTCGGACCAGGGTGGTCGTCTACGACGATGCGGGCGGCTCGATCGCGGCCCGCCTCTGGTTCCTGCTGGGCTGGTTCGGTCATGGCGCCCAGGCGGTCCTCGACTCCGGACTGCAGGGCTGGGGCGAGCCGCTCGAGACGGCCGTCCCCTTTGTGAAGGCCGGCGATTTCAAAGCGCGCGCTCCAAAACGGTCGCGAATCGTCGCTTTCGAGCAGGTCAGGCGGTTGTCGGATGCCGACGGTGCAAGCGCTCGCGACGGCGCCATTCTCCTCGATGCGCGGGTGGGTGAGCGCTATCGGGGAGAGAAGGAGCCGATCGATCCGAAGAAGGGCCACATCCCGGGCGCCGTCAGCGCTCCATGGATCGACAACCTCGATGCGGACGCCCGGTTCAAGTCGCCCGACGAGCTGAGGCGCCGGTACGAGGCCCTGGGTGTCGGTGGGAAGAAGGGCGCTGTCGTTTACTGTGGCTCAGGCGTCAACGCGTGCCATGACCTGCTCGCGCTGGAGCTTGCTGGCGTTGCGGACGTGCGCCTTTACGAGGGATCGTGGAGCGACTGGTCGCACCGTGACGCCCCTGTCGTAACGGGCAAACAACCACGTTGATTGGCTTAGGATTCGGCCGTGATTCTTGAGGGAAAGCGGGTCCTCATCGCCGGCATGAGCGACCGTCGCAGCATTGGCTACGCGATCGCGGTCGAGGCGCAGAAGGCAGGCGCGGAACTCTTGCTGACCAGCTTCGGCCGGATGATGAGCATCACTCAGATGACGGCCAAGAAGCTGAATCCAGTCCCTGACATTCTCGAAATGGACGTCAGCAAGCCTGATGAAATCGCTGCGGCGGTTAAAGAGACAAGCAAGAAATGGGATCGCCTGGACGGCCTGGTCCATTCGGTTGCATATGCGCCACCAGATGCGCTCGGTGGCCACTTCTTGAACACGAAATGGGAGAGCGTCGCGACGGCGCTGCAGGTGAGCGCATTTTCGTTCAAAGAGCTGGCGGCAGGCTTTCTCCCGTTGATGAAAGAGCACGGCGGATCATTGGTGACGCTGGATTTCGACAACTCCACGCAGGCCTGGCCGAAATACGATTGGATGGGCGTTTCCAAGGCCGCCCTGGAATCGGTGACTCGTTATCTCGCGCGCGATCTCGGCCGCTACAAAATTCGCGTCAACGCTGTCTGCGCGGGTCCTCTGGCGACGCTGGCCGCGAGTGGAATTCCGGGCTTTAAGGATTTCGAAGAGGTTTGGGGATTGCGGGCTCCTCTGGGCTGGGAGCTGCAGGACCGCACCCCGGTCGGCCGCGCTGTCGTGGCGCTGCTCTCGGATTACCTGAACATGACCACCGGCGAGCTTCTGCACGTGGACGGCGGCTTCCACGCGATGGGAACAGACCTGCCTCCGGCCTAGCCTCGCCTCCCCACGTAGTGGGGAGGTCGCACAGGCGTGCGCAGCACGCCTCGTGCGGGTGGGGAGTCGCACTACCCCATATCTAGTGGCACGGTTGTCACAAGCCCGCAACATCATGTTAGGCTCTCCCCAAATCCTGAATTCCGCTCTCAAGGAGGGACAGTTATTGCGGGAGTGCCTGGTGATCTATGTGGACGCCGCTCTCGACAGAAACGGCCGGGCTGGGTGTGGCCTGGCCGTTTTCATTAGGGGCCGCGCCGTCTATACGGAATCGTTCGGTTTCTCGCACCTTGGCGGATCGGCCCAGTTGGAGGCCCACGTGTGCGCCGGGGCGCTCGATCTCGCCGCGGCCCGCTGGCCATATCACCGGGTCATCGTGCGCACCGATTGCGCACCCGTGGTCCGTAGCCGCATGCCTTCGAGCGACAGCTTCCGCGTCGCTGTGTTCGAGGTTCGTGAACGATGTCGACGTGGTTGGCGCGTCGTCCGTTATGTCAGCCGTAAAGCGAATCCCGCGCATGAATTAGCACGCGAAGGATTGAAGAGCATCTCGCGCCAGCCTGCTCTTGCAGCGGCATGACCTGATCAAGATTGGTGCGGAAGAGCGTGGTTATACTGCAATTCGTCCGCACCAAAAAATTCTGAATCAGGAGCCGAAATGGCAGCAGACGAAACCGCACAGCAGCCACGCCGACGTGGTCGCCCGCCAGGCAGCAAGTCGACAACGGGAACGCGCCGCCGGCTTGACGGCCATGAGTTGACGCAGCAGCTGAACGGCATGGTCGCGGAGCTCATCAAGGAAAACCGCAAGCTCAAGCGCCAGGTCGAGAAGCTGACCGCAAGGGGCGCAAAAGCTGCGAGCGGCGCCGTCGAGCGAAGCCTGCGCACGATCCAGCGCCGAGTGCAAAAAGCCCTTGGCACTCCGCAAAGGCGCAAGCGCCGAACCACCGCAGCCAAACCGACAGCGCGAAAGCGCGCCACCGCGACGACGAGGAAGCGCCGCAAGCCCTAAGTCTTAGGCGGGGCCTCCATCTGCTTGGCCGTCCGGTATGCATCGACGATGCTGAAGAGCCACAACCCGGCGCCGCCGAGCTCCATCGGCACTCCAATCGCGGCCCCGATGACGCTGAGGTCCAGGTCGAAGCCAAAGAACTGCAAGCCTCCGACGCCGACCAGGTACGCGACCCCCTTCAGGTTGTGGCCGAGGTAGAAATGCCCGAGCCCTGGGACGATCGCAAGGGCGGCCGCGAGGGCCGGGCTCTTCCGGGCTTGGCGGTAGACGCCTTGATATGCGCCAGAGGCGGGCGCTCCGCATCGTGGGCACGGCGCGCTCGGATTGGTGAGCAAAGCGCCGCACCGGCCGCACAGCACATCTGAGGCCATCGACCTATTAAACGACTAGACGACCGATGTCCGGCCCTCTCTCATAATTGACGCCGTGGATCTCGGCTTCACAGCTGAAGAGGAGGCCTTCCGGCTCGAGGTCCGCGACTGGCTCGATCACAACCTCCCTGCAGAGTGGCGACACCGCGGAGTGGGCGGTTTCCGAGAGGAAGAGGACACCGACCTCCAGCGTCAGTGGCAGCGACGCCTTCACGAAGCCGGCTGGCTGAAGCTCGCCTGGCCCAAGCAGGCGGGCGGCCGCGAGGCGACCCCCGTGATGCAGGCCATTTACCAGGAGGAGATGGTGAAGGCCGGCGCGCCCATCATCCTGGGACGCCTTGGGGTGAGCCTCCTCGCGCCGACTCTGCTCGTGCACGGGTCGCAGTGGCAGAAGGATACCTACGTCGAGAAGATCCTCTCCGGCGACCTCAACTTCTGCCAGGGCTTCAGCGAGCCTGACGCCGGCAGTGACCTGGCGGGCCTACGAGCTCGCGCGGAACGGCGCGACGGGCACTGGGTCCTCAACGGCCAGAAGACCTGGTCGAGTGGCGCGCACTACGCGGACAAAAGCTTCCTGCTCGCCCGCAGCGACCCTGAGGCGGAGCCGCACAAGGGCATCTCGTTCTTCCTGGTCGACATGCATCAACCCGGTGTCGAGGTGCGGAGGATCCGGCAGATGACCGGCGGCGGCGAGTTCTGCGAGATCTTTCTGTCGAACGCGGTGGTGGAAGACCGCGACGTCGTGGGCGAACCCGGCGCGGGCTGGAAGATCGCGATGACTGTCTTCGGGTTCGAGCGAGGCGGCCTGGCGCAGGCGGCTCGGTTCGAGCGCGTGGTCGCCGAGCTGGCCGTGCTAGCCCGAGACCGCGGCGCCGGCGCCGACGTCACAGTCCGCCAGAAGGTGGCGCAAGCGCAGATCGAGGCGCACGTGTTCCGGCTCAACGGCCTGCGCAACCTCACGAAGGCCCAGCACGGCGATGCGCCCGGGCCGGAGGCTTCTCTCACCAAGCTCTACTGGAGCGAGATGGACAAGCGCATCCAGGAGATGGCCGTTGGGGTCCAAGGACCATATGGAGCGCTCGCTCCCGGTTCGCCCTTCGCGGTCGAGGATGGACGCTGGCAGTACGGATGGATGTGGGCGCAGGCCGAGACGATTTACGCCGGCTCGTCGGAGATCCAGCGCAACATCATCGCCGAGCGCGTGCTCGGTCTTCCTCGCGGGCGCTAGTGGCGACCGCGACCGTCGTCGATCGGCTGCGCGCCCGGATCGGCAAGGCGGCGCCGCCGGTCGCCGCCACGGTCGAGGCCGGTCACCTCAAGAGCTTTGCCGAGGCGATCGGAGATCCCAATCCGCGCTGGCTCAGCGAGGCGCCGCCCACTTTCCTGGTCGCCATCGCGCCGACCTCGATCCACCTGGCCGAAGCCGAGGAGTACGGCAAGGGCTGGCTGAACGGTGGCAACCGCTTCGAGTACATCGAGCCGGTGCGGGTGGGCGACCGGATCACTGCGACCGGGAAGGTCGCGGACGTCTACGAGAAGACCGGATCGAGCGGCTCGCTGCTCTTCATCATCTTCGAGACCGAATACGTCAACCAGCACGGGCGGCCGGTGGCGCGCCTGCGCGGGACTGCGATCAGGCGATGAATTTGAAAGCCGGAGATGAGATTCCGGAGCTGGTCAAGCAACCGACCACGCGCCAGCTGGTGCAGTACGCGGGCGCGCAGGCCGACTTCTACGAGATCCATTACGACCAGGACTTCGCCCGCAGCGTCGGCTTGCCCGGGGTCATCCTGCACGGCCTCCTGAAGGCGGCGTTCTTGGGCCAGCTGGTCACGGACTGGCTTGGCGATCGAGGCACCCTGAAGACGTTCGAGGTCAGCTATCGAGGCATCGACCAGCCTGGACGGCCATACCGCTGCCGCGGCCGGGTCGTCAAGGTGGATGGCGACGAGGCCGAGCTGGAGGTGTGGGGAGAGGACTCCAGCGGCAGCAGGACCACGGTCGGTTCGGCGACGGTCTCGATGAAGGGGTAGCGGATGGCCTTTCTGATCGTCAAATACATCCACATCCTGGCCGCGATCGTTGCGGTCGGATTGAACCTCAGCTATGCGGTCTGGATCATCCGTGCGCAGAGAGATCCTGGACATGTGCCTTTTACGCTCAAGGGCATCAAGTTTCTCGACGATCGCATCGCGAACCCTGCGTACGGCGTGTTGTTGCTCACCGGACTCTTGATGGTGTTCCTGGCGGGTTACTCGTTCACCACCCTCTGGATCGCTGCAGCCCTGGTCCTTTTTGCGGTCCTGATCCTGCTTGCGGTCACCCAGTACACGCCGACGCTCCGCGATCAGGTCAAGCTCGCCGAGGCAGGCGATACGACGTCCGCCGAGTTCACCCGCCTCGCGAAACGAGGTCAGATCGTCGGTCAGGCCCTGGGGGCGATCGTGCTCGTGATACTCGCCATGATGGTCTTCAAGCCAAGTCTGTAAGGGACCTGCGCGCGCAGCGCCGCCATGCCACGCATGGCCAGTAACACCGACGCGTCGATCACGCAGTACCCGCCGGCGATGACCGAAGGCGGGTTGCCGGACGGGATGTGCGTCCACGGCGCCACCGGGAGCCAGGCCCAGTTGCCGAAGGCGGTGCCGAAGATCTCGAGCTCGCCGGTGGCGATGAAGATCGCGGCAAACAGCGGCCACCGCGGCGAGCGGAGGACGAAGTAGGCGAACACCGGCAGGCACAGCGCGCCCTGGAGGTCAACCCGCCCCGTGATCACGGGCAGCAGGGTCAAGCCGAGCACGGCCCAGGTCGTGGCGCCCGCCAGCACCACGCCCGCCACCCGCTTCCCGTGCTGGATCACGACCGGCGTGCCTGCAGCCATGAGGCCGAACAGATACACAAGGCCGTGGCCGGGCGGCACGAACAGCGGCACGTTGTGCAGCCGATAGCGATACACGCCCCAGATCAGCGATCCGAAGATCTCGAACCCGGTCGCGACGATCACGCATGTCCACACCTGCAGCCGCTGCTCCCTCGGCGCCTTCAGCGCGGACAGGTAGAGAACCGCAAACGTGAGCGCACCGAGCGCCCACTGCTGCCAGAGCGCCGTGATGCGGCTGTCCGCGAGCAGCAGGAGGGGTGTGTAAGTGAGCAGGTAGGCGTGCAGCCAGTAAGGCTTGAGGCGGTTGAGCACTGCCGGAAATATAGCGGGGCCGGTTACGTGCCGGCCCCGCTCAGAGATCTTTGGCTAAGGGTTACTTGATCGTTCCACGCTCGTCGATGAGGCTGCCCTGGAGATGCCAGAGGCTGTCCGACGTCCCCCAGGTGATGACCTGCTCCTGCATGATCGGAAAGTGGTCGCTGGAACTGGTCTTGACGCTGACGCCGGGAAGCAGGAACGGGTTGGTCTCGCTGAGGCCGTTCGCGGCGATGCTCATGACGTTGGCGCGAGTCATGTTCGACCCCGCTTGCTTGAGCACGTCGACCATCGTGTAGGCGACGGCAACGCCGTAGATGTTGAAGCCGTCGAGCACGTTACAGGTCGAGCAGTTGGCGATCACGGTCTTGTAAAGCTTCATGCCGCTGTCGTTGGCCCACTGCGGGTCGGTCGGGTCCTTGATGTAGCCGACGCTGGTCACGTTCTTGAGCGCTGCGCCCGCCTTGGCGGCGAGCCCCATGTAGACCTGCGGGTTGGAGACTGAGTTGAGGTAGATCGTTGGCGCCCAGCCCAGCTTGGTGATGGTCACGAGCGCGGTGATCGCGGGCTTCGGCGTCGCGAACACGAACACCGTATCGACTTGCTTGGTCTTCATGCTGACCAGCTGTGCGGTGACGTCTTTGAAGGTGGCCAGGTCAAAGCTCTGCTTGTCGACGATCTGCGACGCATTGGATCCCAACCCATCGACCAGGCCTTTCAAGTAGTCCTGGCCATAGTCGTCGCTCTGGTACAGAACGCCGATCTTGGCGTTGGGGTGGTTGGCCAGGATGTCCTTCGCGTAGATCCGTGACTCACCCTGGTATGGCGGCTGCCAGCCCAGCGTCCAGGGATTCGACTTGAAGTCCAGGTTGAAGGTCGTGGCGCCGGTGGCCACGAACAGCTGCGGCACCTTGTTCGTGTTCATGTAGTCGCGCACAGATGTCTGCGGCTGCGTGCCCAGGCCGCCGAAAATGGCGAACACCTTGTCCTGCTCGACGAGCTGCTTGGTCAGCGTGACGGTGTTGGCCGGGTTGTAGCCGTCGTCGAGGATCTTGAATGTGATCTTGCGGCCGTTGACTCCTCCGTTGTTGTTGACATAGGTGAAGTAGGCATTGGCGGCGTTGGAGATGGTCCCGTAAGCGGCCGCCCCGCCGGACAGGGCGTTCGTGTTGCCCAGGAGGA
>DASWGF010000282.1:0-6477 GCA_036393875.1 Candidatus Dormiibacterota bacterium | reverse complement strand
GGCACCACACTGCCTCGGATTCGGGAGCGAGTGGCGCTACTGCGACGGGACCGTGCTGCGGCGATGCAGCGCGAGTGGAGCGATCTGGCTGCATACCGGGGTGGACATCACGACCGGGATCCAGCCGGTGATGGCCGCCGCCAACGGCACGATCATCGGCTACATCGTCGACCCGACGTTCCGCGGCGGGATCCTCATCCGTCACGACACGCCGAATGGAATCGTGATCACTCAGTACTGGCACGTTTGGCCTCGAACCGGCTACACAATCGGCACCGTCGTAACGAGAGGAGAAGTCTTCGCCGACATCGCGGATATGGGCTCCCGAACCCATTTCCACTTCGCGGTTTTCATGGGTGATTACGAGGCAGACGCCTGGCGCGGCGCCCTGCCGCCCACGCGCTGCGATGGGTTTCCAGCGTTCCCGTACAAGTTCGTGAACCCGACCGACTTCGTCATGTCGCACTGGCAGCCCATACCCCTTCCCTTCCGGTCGCACCGGCAGCCCATGCCCTTTCCGTTCCAGCGGCCGGCCCGCCCGCGCACACAGCCATAGCCCGGCCTCTTCCCGCCACGACCTCGACCGGCTCTGCGCCCCAGCTGGTGCTCGCCGGCATCGCGACGGCGGTCGCGATCAGCTTCAACATCATGCTGCCTGTCGTGCCGGTGCTCCTGGAACGGGGCGGCCCGCACGGCGCTGCGGGCGCGGGCACGGCCGCGCTCTTCGTGGGCGCGGTCGCCGGGGAAGTACTCACCCCATGGCTGATGTCGCGGTGGTCATCTTCTCGCCTGCTGGTCGGAGGCCAGTTGATGATCGCAGTGCCCAGCCTGGCGTACGTGCTTCCCCATCTGGACGCCTGGCTGATGCTGGCCGCGGCCGCCGCGCGCGGACTCGGCATGGGCATCGCGATCGTCGTCGCCGTCGCATTGGTCGCGGAGTTCGCGGCGCCAGACCGGCGCGGGCGTTCCATCGGCTTCTTCGGAGTCGCCCTGAGCGCCCCGGGCATCGTGCTGCCGTCGGTCGGCGTCGCCCTCCTCGAGGCCGGCCACGCCGACGCCGATGGGTTGATCGCGTTCGTCGTCGGGCTGGCGGGAGCGTTGGTCACTTTCAAGCTGCCGCGCCCACCTGCGCCCCCGCAGGCGGCCTCCGCCAACCTCCTGGCCGCGTTCCGCCGGCCCGGCCTCCTGTCGCTGTACGCCGGCTTCGTTTTGGTCAGCTGCAGCTTCGGCGCGGTCATCACGTTCGCGCCCATCGCCCTGCCGACCACGGGCATCGGCTCGGCGGCGGCCTTCCTGTTCGTCGCCGGCGCCGCACGCGCGGTCAGCCGTTGGGTCGCGGGCGTCCTCGGCGATCGGGGCCCCGGGCGGCTGGTGCTCGTGGGCAGCATCGGCGTCACGTTCCTGGGCCTCATCGCGCTGGCCTCGCACGGCAATGGGCTGGTGGTCGTCTTCGCGGCGGCGGCGTTCGGCGCCGGGTATGGCGCCGTCCAGACCGGCGTCTACCTGGCCATGGTGGCGCGGGGATCGAGCGCGCACCGAAACAACATCAGCGCCCTCTGGAACAGCGGGATCGACCTCGGCGCATCCCTCGGCGGAACGCTTCTCGGCCTCGCGGCGTCGCGATATGGCTATGCCGCCGCCATCTGGGCGATCCCCGCCGTGGTGTTGATCTCGGTGCCCCTGGTGCTGGTGCCGGGCAGGGCGGCAGGTCAGTCGGAGCCCTCCGGCGGCGCCCAGAAGACCACGAGCACGAGCTCCTCCTCGATCTCGTGAAAGTGATGGGCCTCTAGAGCGGGCACGAACAGGAGGGTGCCGGGCCGGACCGGGTGGTCGTCCGAGCCGACCCGAAATTTGGCCCGGCCCCGAACCGCGAAATACACCTCGTCTTCGTCGTGTGGCTTCTGGCCGTCCGTGGCGCCGGCCAAAAGGACGTAAACCCCGGCGCTGAGAAGCTCGCTTCGCAGCACGTTGGCGGCGTAACCTCCGGCCGCCTTCGCCTCCGCGATGGCATCCTCGAGGTCCGCCGACTGGAACGCTGCAGCCTCTTTCTTCACCGAGACGTCACCTCGATGCAGCTTAATCGCCTCATCAGGCCGGGGCGTCCCAAGGCGGTTGCTTTACACGCGGCGGCTCGGCGCTGTCGCCCTAAGAACTTGAGTTGACAGACCAGTCAACTCAGACGACACTCGGCCCATCAAATCTGGAGGTCGCTCATGCGCAAGCTATTCTTTTCTGTCCTTTTGATGGTGACGGCGTTGGTGCTCGCGGTCGCTCCGGTCCTTGCCGACGGTGTCGGACCGACTCCGTAAAGTCATTTCGTTAATTCACTAGCCGACCGCCGGGCGTGGCGGTAAACTCATCGCCATGCTCGGCACCAAATACCGTGGCCGCCGCCGCGGCATTGCCGTCCGCGAGGGCTCGGTCGAGCAGGCGCGCCGGGAGGCCAAGCTGACCCTGGCCCAGGTGGCCGGCGGCACGCTCACACGCACGGCGATCCACCTGATCGAGAAGGGACGCACACGGCCCTCGATCGAGACCCTGCAGCAGATCGCCCGCCAGACCCGGAAGCCGATCGAGTTTTTCTTGACCCCGGACAGTCCGCCCGCACTGACGGAAAGCCAGACGAAGCTCCGCGAGCTGGAACGGCTGACAGCCGTCAGGGAGCTGCGCAAAGTCGTCGAAATGGGCATAGCGCTTCTTGCGGACGAGTGGAGCCCGGAAGACAGGGCCCTAGTTCATTTCTGCGTCGGCCAGGCGTACTGCCGGCTGGTGCAACCAGTTGAAGCACTACAGCACCTCAGGCCCGCGCGAGAGGCGTTTGAGCGCCTCGGCGACGAGTGGATGACGGTCGAGACCCTGGACTGGGAGTCGAGCGCGCTCGGACTTCTGGATGATTCGGACGCCCTTCCGCTCGCCAACCAGGCGCTCGAGCGTTGTCGACTGCTGAACCCGAAAGCGCCTCAGATCGAGGCCAGGATCCTCGGTCATATCGCCGCCATGTACTTGGTCGCGCATGCCAATGGGGCTGCGATTCGCTACTACGACGCAGCCGCGTCCGCGGCCGCGGGGGTCAAGGACCTGCTGCAGCTGGCCAAGATGCATCACGGTTTGGGTCTTGCCTACCACCGCCAGCAGCAGCCGGCCGCAGCCAGGCAGCACTACGACAAGGCCATCACCCTCTACTCCATCGAATCTGACATGAGCGCGGCGTATCGAGTCGAGATCGACCTCGGGGACCTCTTGCTCCGTCAGGGCCAGCTCGATTCCGCCGAGGAGCACCTACTCAAAGCCCTGGCGGGGTCAGACGAATTGAAAATGGATCGGCGAGGGCGCGGGTACATCCTCACCAACCTCGGGGAGGTGCATCTGCGTCGGGGCGAGGCGTCGCAGGCAAGGAATTATCTCGACCAGGCCGTAGAAGCTGCTGAGGCAGTCGGCGAGCGGATCGTACTTGCCAACGCCCGAATTCTTCTCGGCCAGCTCGAGGAGCAAACAGGCAACCCGCGCCTGGCTGACGACCATTTCGGCAACGCTATTCGGATCCTCGAAGAGCTGGGCATGCCCGACCGGCTGCGCGACGCGCACATGGAGTACGCGGAAGTACTCGAAGGGCGCCACGACCTGGTCGCAGCCTTACGGCACTGGAAGCAGGGAGCGGAGATCGGCAAGGTTGCGGCCACGGGACTGACGTGGGCCGGAACCGCTGCCGGAGCCGAAGCCAAGGGCTCCCTCGCCTAGCCGCTCGGATCTTCAGGCTCCTCGACCGAAGAGGCGCGGCGCCATAATCTGAGCCCTTATGGAGCTCGGGCTGAAGGACCGCATTGTCATCGTCACCGGCGGTGCGTCCAACCTTGGACGGGCGATCAGTCTTGGTTTCGCCGGCGAAGGTGCGCGCGTCCTGATCGCTGACGTCGACCTCGAGCAGGCCAGGAAGGTTGAGGCGCAGGCTCCAGCCGGGGCAATCATCGCGCGGCACGTGGACGTAACCGATTGGGATTCGGTCTCATCCGCCGTCGAGTTCGCGCGTAGTTCGTTGGGGGCGGTCGACGTGCTCGTGAACTGCGCGGGTTGGACTGTCGATCGGCTCTTCATCGAAAAACCTCGCGGCGAGTGGGAGCGGGAAATCGCAATCGATACATGGGGCTTCATCAACTCCGTGCGCGCGGTGCTGGACCCGATGATCGAACGCGGATACGGGCGCATCGTCTCCATCGGCTCGGACGCCGGCCGGATCGGTGAGTGGCGAGAAGCCGTCTACAGCGGAACCAAAGCCAGCATTATCGCGATGTCGAAATCGATCGCTCGAGAGGTCGGCAAGTACGGGATCACTCTCAACGTCGTCTGCCCGGGCCTCGTGCCCGGAACTCCCGAGACGTCGGGCCACGAGTCGATGTGGGCTTCGGACCAGGGAAAACTGTTCAGTCCGGCCGTGCTCGAAAAGGCAGCGCGCGCGTACCCACTGCGGCGCCTGGGAACTCCAGAGGACGTGGTGCCGTCGGTTCTGCTGCTGGCTTCGGACCGAGCCTCGTACATCACCGGTCAAACGCTGTCGGTCAGCGGCGGCTATACGATGACCTGATCGAGGACCTCGCTGCGAATCCTCCGCCAACGATCAAGGCGGTGGCGGCCGGCAAGCGGAAAGATCAGAGCGTCAAGCCCGGTGGCCCCCAGGGCTCGCAGCCGCGAAGCGCACTCCTCGCTCGTGCCCACGATGGCCAGCGCACGCACGAGATCGTCGGATACGGCGGCGCCGTGTGACGCATGGGTCGACAGGTGCTCGGCGTAGTCGTACGACTCGGCGCTGCGCGTGATTTCGTCACGGAATCGGAGCAGGCTTTCGGGTAGCTCGCGATAGTGGCCAAGTAGGCGCGCCTGCGTGGATGCCCACGAGCGGATGTCTTCCGGCTCCGAGGCGAGCGTCGCCATGAAGGAGATCTCAAACTCTTTTCGTTTGCGATCTGCGGCCCGCAGGCCGGTCTCGATCCACTCCACCTGACGCCTGACCATGTCCGGCTGGGCCGGGCCCATGACGATGGCGCCGTCAGCCAGGCGGCCCGCCAGCTCACACATCCGCGGCTGACTCACCGCGAGGTGGATCGGCACGCTGCGGTCGACGTGCGAGCGAAAAAAGCCGATCGCCTCCTCGACCTCGGCCACCTTCTGGGGTTTCAGTCCGATGCCATACAGCGCGGAGTCGCCCGCACCGAGGCCGAGGATGGCGCGTCCGTGCGAGAGCTCCGCGATCGCCGCGATCGCGTTGGCGGTCACAGTCGGATGACGGGTGACCGCATTGGTCACCCCGGTTCCGAGTCCGACACGCTGCGTGTGGAGCGCGGCGATCACCAGACCCGCATAGACGTCTTTCATCGCGAGCTGTGAGTCGATCACCCAGATCCTTCGCACGCCTTCTGCCTCCAGGCCCGCCACGAACGCCGCCCAGCTGTCGAACGACTGACGCGGACTGATCCCCACGCTGACGTCGAATTGGGTCATGTCTTGTCCGTCTTGGACCGACGCGACATGGACTGCTTGCGCCTCGTGACGGCTTCGCGTCGCTCCGGGCTCGCCGCCGCCTCGGCGCGCAGCTGCTGGGCCAGCAGGAGATCTTCGCCCGAGACCGCGCGTCGGGCCAGCAAATCAAGGCTGGCCTTGGTTCCCCGCACGGCGGTCCGGGGAGAGGCGGCCAGCTTGTCAGCCAGCGCGTGCACCCGGTTGTCGATGTCCGACCCGGGCGAGACTTCGGTCGCCAGTCCCCAGGCGGCGGCGCTTTCGGCATCGAGCTCAGGCATCGCGAGCAAGAGGTCCGAGGCCCGGGCGAGACCGCAAATCTGCACCAGACGGGCCACGAACTGGAATCGATAAACCACGCCAAGGCTCACCGCGGGGACGGAAAGCCGAAGATCGTCGGCGGCGATCCGAAGGTCGCAGCTCAAGGCGAGCTCGACGGCGGCACCATGGCAATGTCCCTGGAGCCTCGCGATCACGGGCGCGGGACATGCACGCAGCGCCGTGACCGCCTCGCCGATGTAATGGTCTGCCTCGAGGTCGTCGACGGTGCCTGTGAGGCGCGACAGGTCGTAGCCGGCTGAGAAGGCTTCGGTGCCCGCTCCCCGGAGGATGACCGCCGAGGCCCGCTCTCCGTCATCGCGCAGGGCTTCGGCCAGCGCGGTGAGCAGCTCGGGGTCGAGCGCATTGCGGCGGTCGGGCCGATTGATCGTCAGGGTGAGGATGTCGTGAGCTCCCCACTCACGCAGCAGGGATTCAGCCACGGGCGGCGAGAAAAGAGTTGATCGAGCCGGCCAGCTCGCCTGGCTTCTCGACCGGGATGGGGTGGCCGGCCCCGGGAATGATCTCGAGCCGGCTGCCTTTGATGCCGGCGGCGATGATCTCGGCCGCTTTCGGAGGGCAATGCCGGTCGAGGTCTGACGCCACGATCAACGTGGGCGCGGATATCCGGCTCAGCTCCGGGTCGAGCGG
>DASWGF010000281.1:0-3106 GCA_036393875.1 Candidatus Dormiibacterota bacterium | reverse complement strand
TTGTGGGCGAGCGCCATGCGCACGACCGCGACGTAATCGCGTGTGCGTTCGACCTGATGTGGAAAGCGCACCCCGTGCCAGCCCTCGGAAACCTGCGGACCCGAGGTGCCGAGGCCGAGCAGCATGCGCCCGTTGGAGATCTGGTCGATGGTCGCAGCGGTCATGGCCGTCATCGCGGCGCTGCGGGCGGGGATCTGGAAGATGCCGGCGCCGAGTTTGATGCGGCTCGTGCCGGCTGCGAGCCAGGCCAGCACCGAGGCGGCGTCGGAGCCGTACGCCTCGGCCGCCCAGATCGAGTCGTAGCCGAGGTCTTCAGCGGTGCGCGCGATCTCGAGCTGCTGGGCGGCGGTGATCCCCATGCCCCAATAACCGACGCTGATGCCGAGCTTCACGGTGTCGCTTCCTCGCCTTCGAATCCCATCTTCCTGAACGAGTGTATTGTCATTTCGGAGTGGTTCAACACGGCCCCGGTTTTGCTCCGATCGGATTCCACCTCGTCGGCATCCTGACGCTGTTTGTGCTGATGGGCGGAGCCGGCTTAGCCGCGTTGATCGTTTGGGCGGTCCGGGCGTCCGGCCGGCCCGCATACCCGGTCGCAGCCCCGTTTGCACAGACGGGCGCACCGCCTCAAGCGGTGCGCGAGACGCCGCTCGAGATCCTGGCCCGCCGATTCGCCTCGGGCGAGATCAAGGCTGAAGAGTACGAGCGCGCCAGGGACTTGCTCGGAGGCGGCCCGAAGACCTAGAGCGGCGCCGCCGGCCTGATCAGTGCCCCCCGCTCACGAGCAGGAAGATCAGGAAGGCGTTCAGGCTCAGAATCACGCCGACCACGAGCGTCGCGATGCCTGTCGTCGATGCCTTGTTGACCAGCGAGCCCATCAGGTCGCGGTCGCGGCAGAACAAGAGCAGGGGGATGAGCGCGAACGGAATCCCAAACGACAGCACGACCTGGCTGAGCACCAGCGCGCGCGTAGGATCGAAGCCGATCGCGATCACCAGCAGGGCCGGCGCCATCGTGACGGCCCGCCTGAGGAACAGCGGAATCCGGCGGTGGATGAAGCCCTGCATCACAATCTGGCCGGCGAGCGTGCCGACCGACGAGGATGACAGGCCCGAAGCGAGCAGGCCCAGCCCGAAGAAGATGTCGGCTCCGTGGTCAAGCGTGTGGCCCAGCGCACGGAAAGCGTCGTCGAGGCTTTGGACATGGATGTTGTGCGCGTGCAGCGCAGCGGCGGCGATCGTCAGCATCGCGACGTTGATGACGCCCGCAAGACCCATGGCGATGATCACGTCCCACTTCTCGAAGTTGAAGATCTTCTTCTGCTCCGCATCGGTCGCTCCGACGACCCGCCGCTGGGTCAGGGCTGAGTGCAGGTAGATCACATGCGGCATCACCGTCGCCCCGAGGATGCCGACGCCCAGCAGGACGCTTTCAGTGCCGTCGAACCGCGGCACGAGCAGGCCGGTCGCCACCGCGCCGACCGACGGCCGGGCGAGGACGACCTCGAAAGCGAACGCGGCCACGATCACGCCGACCAAGGCGGTGATCACGGCCTCGAAGCCGCGAAAACCGCGTGACTGCAATGACAGGATTCCAAACGCGGCGAACGCGGTGATGATGCCGGCGAGGAAGAGCGGGATGGCTGGAAAGATCAGGTGGATGCCGATGGCAGCGCCGATGAACTCCGCGAGGTCGGTGGCCATCGCGATGACCTCGGCCTGGATCCAGAGCCCGACCACGACCGGATAGGGAAATTTCAGGCGGCAGACCTCGGCCAGGTTCAGGCCGGTGGCGATGCCGAGCTTGGCGCTCATGGACTGGACGAGCATCGCCATGAGGTTGGCCGCGAGGACGACCCACAGGAGCATGTACCCGAACTGGGCGCCGCCGGCCATGTTGGTCGCGAAGTTGCCGGGGTCGACATAAGCCACCGCGGCGACGAAGGCCGGTCCGAGGAACGGCAGCAGGGCGCGAAGGCCGTGGGTCTGGCCGGCCAGCGCCTTCTCGGCGGCGCGGAGGACGCGCTCCTCTCCTGGGAGGGCGACGACCGCGGGCGCCGCTCTCAACGGCTGCTTGGGCCGCGGTTTCTCGATGACGGGGCGGGGCGCGAGCTTCGCCAAGCGCTAGCGCCGCCCCACGAAGATGGCCCGGGCAAGCCCGAGTGGAACGCTCACCCGGCGACCCTTGATTCGAACCTCGATCGGGCCCTCGTACTCGCTCGGCGCCACGACCTCGATGTGCGTGCCGGGTAGAAGGCCTCGGCGCTCCAGTTCGCGCAGCTTGGCGGGATCATCGTCCGAGACGACCTGGACGATCACCTTCTCGCCGGCGCGACATTCGGTCAGAGCGCGATCGCTTAGCGCCCGCACCTTGCCGGTAAGGCTTGGGATGGCGTGGCCGTGCGGGTCGAGCTCGGGGCGCCCGAGCAGCTCGAAGATGCGCTGCTCCATGCGCTCCGAGATCACATGCTCGAGTCGCTCTGCCTCTTCGTGGACCTCGTCCCAGCTGTAGCCGAGCACCTGGACGAGGAACATCTCAAGGAGGCGATGATGGCGGACGAGCTCGAGCGCGACCTTCCTGCCCTCGCGTGTAAGCTGCTGCCCGCGGTACCGGTCGTGCTCGACGAGACCCTGCGCCACCAGCCGCGTGACCATCTCGCTGACCGACGGCGAGGAGATGCCGAGGCGCTGGGCCAGGTCGCGCGTGGGCACGGCACGCGTGTCGCCGTGCAGGTGGTAGAGGGCTTTGAGGTAATCCTGCTGGGACTGGGTGAAGGCGCTGCGCCGCGCGAGTTCGACCACGACCTAGGCTGTCCTAAATATTGGGATCGCTATGCCTATCACAAAGTGTAGGTTAGCCTAACTTTACTTCGCGACGCAACGACTTATCCAAGTTGGCTTACGCGGACTCCCTTCTCCCCACCCGGTCACGCCGCTTCGCGGCGTGGCCGACCTCCCCACGAGTGGGGAGGCGAATTATGCGCAGGAGCCCGTGGAGACCCTCGCCGGGTTGTAGGTCACGCCAACGTTCGGCGTGACAGTGATGTTGCTGGCGGACGTGAAGACGACCACGTAATCCGCGCAGCCCTCCGCTGCGTGGAAGTCGT
>DASWGF010000280.1:0-26394 GCA_036393875.1 Candidatus Dormiibacterota bacterium | reverse complement strand
GGAAGAGCTCAGCACAAGCGAACTCCGCGTGCTGCGGTACCTGCCGACCAACCTGACCCGACCCGAGATCGCGCGAGCCCTCTATGTCTCGGTCAACACAGTCAACACGCACATGCGCAACATCTACTCCAAGCTCGGTGCACACGATCGCTCTTCTGCCGTTCAGCGCGCTAGCGAGCTGCGTCTCCTCTCAACCCGGCTCTCGCGGACCTCGACGAACTAGCCCGGAGCGATCATCCGAAGCGCCTCCGGCCGCCCATCCTGCGCAGGAGCAGCTGTGGGATTGGGTGGGCCTGGATGGACTCGAACCATCGACCAGCCGATTATGAGTCGGCCGCTCTGACCTTCTGAGCTACAGGCCCCGTTCGGATTCAAGAGTCTATTCCGGCCCAGCCGCTCGTTTTGATCCCGCCCGATTCTGGGTATTTGCGTAGTCAACTAATATTCGGGGGCGTGGACATGGCAGCGCTTGGACTCTTGATTCTTCGGCTAGTCGTCGGCTTGACGCTCGCTGCGCACGGGAGTCAAAAACTCTTCGGTGTGTGGGGCGGTCCCGGGATGACCGGCTGGACCAAAGCGGTCGAGAAGCTGCGAATCCGGCCGGCCCAGCCGTGGGCGTGGGTCGCGGCGTTATCCGAGTTCGGCGGCGGCCTTCTGCTCGCCCTTGGATTGCTGTCGCCATTCGGCAGCCTGGCGATCATCGGGGCTATGTCGGTCGCCATCGCCACAGTCCATTTGAGCCGTGGTTTCTGGACCACGAAAGGTGGCTTCGAATTCAATCTCTCCCTCATCGCGGCGGCTGTGGCATTGGCGCTCGCAGGCCCAGGCGCCTACTCGTTGGACAGCGCGTTGGGCATCCATCTCCCAGAACCGCTCACGTTGATCGTCGGCACCGTCGCGCTCATCGCCGGCGTGGCGGTAACGCTTGGGACCCGCAGCCCTCAGCCCCAAACCGAGACCAAGCCGCAAACAACCTAATCCTCGACGGGCAGCAGGCCCTCACACTTGAGCTCCGCCAGGTAACTACGAACCTCGGGGTCGGCGAGCAGGACCAGGACGGCTTCCATCGCCCTCCGCCGATCGTTCTTGACGGTCTTGATGCCGACCGGCGCCTTCTCCAGCGGCTTGTCCGGCGCCAGTATCGCCTCGACCTGTGCGGCGATGCCTGCGAGCCGGATGAGTGCATGGTCAGACGGCGTTGGGATGGCCGAGCGATCAGAACTCAATCGTCTCGACCGTGTCGACGATTCGAGCCTGCGGGTTGCGCATGACCGTCTGGCCGTCGCCGCTCCAAACGCGACGCATCTTGGCCAGGAGCCCTTCAGCTTCTTCGAGAGTGTCGAACTCCAGGTCGATCAAAACATAGTTCGGATCGTCGACCGATCGCAAGACTTGATATCGACGAACGCCCGACCCTTTGCGATCGACCGGGTCGTTGTCGAAGGCTTGCTTCCAGCCGGCGAAGGTGGGGACGGCATGTTCGATCCGCAAGATTGGCATGGGTGACTCCTTAGTTGACGGGCGAAAGATCCGGGGCGATGCATTCGCATTCGTTGCCATCCGGGTCGTCGACGTAGAAGGTGCGCACGCCCTTGAGCACCGGATGAATCCCCGAACGCACCTGCAGCCCTTCGGCGGCGAAGCGAGCCTGGAGCTCCTCGTACTCGGTCGCGTCGATTCGAAACGCGAGGTGATGAAGAACGCGTTTCGCCTTCTCACGCGGAAACTCTGTTGCACTGAGCGGATGCGGGACGAGCACAATCATCTCAGGCACTCCGTCAGTGCCCTCCCCCGCACGCAGGAACTTGTTGGGCAGGCCCGGCGGCGAAATCACCTCGAGGCCGAAGAGGTCACGGTAGAAATGCAGGGCGGCGTCCATGTCGCGCACCCAGAGCACGATCTCCGCGAGACCGGCGACAGGTCGCGTCAAGCGGCAACCGCTTCTCTGATCGCGACCAGGTTGATGTCGCGCACCCGAGGCGGTACCGAGCAGCCGGGGGCGAGCAGCAACCCGCGGCCGCCCGTGTCGGCGATCGCGCGCTTCGCCTCCGCCTGCACCTCGGCCGGCGGACCATAGACCAGGCTCTTGCGCTGGCCGAGTCCACCCATCACCGCGCGGCCACTCAGGTTGCGGCCCTGGGAAAGAGTCGGCGTGCCGAGGTTGTGGATCGACCAGCTCACGACCTGCGAGGGCATCTCGTTGACCAGGTCGAAATGGAGCTTCGAGCCGCATAGGTGGAGGACGTTGAACCACGCCTGGTGCGGCAGCTGGCTTAGAACCGCCTGGTCGGTCGGCAGCACGAGCTCGCGATAGACGTCCTCCGGCATGGCGTCGCGACTGGTGTAGCCCGAGATCGCGTAGAAGATGCCCGCCGCGCCCGCGACGATCGACCGCTGGCTGAAATCGACCAGGGCTTCGGCGATCCGATCGAGCACCGGTCGCACCAGGTCGGGATGTTTGCGCAGCTCCCTCACGACCCGCGACGAATTCTTCCCCACCAGATACCCGGCGACTGTGAGCGGGCTGAAGACCGTCTGGATCACCGGCACCCCGAACCCGAGCTGCTTCGCCACGATGTGCAGCGAGTCGACCTGGTCGTCGAGCGCCTTGCGGTTGACCAGGGTCACCGTGCTCCACGCGTCGAGGTCAGCGACTGCTTCGCTTTCCAGCACCGGGCCCTTGAGCCGATGACCGGCCGGCTTGTACACGGAGCCGAAGGCCTCCGCGAAGCAGGAGGCCCGCGGTTGGAACTTCACGAAGTCCCACTCGAACAGCCGTGCCCGCTCCACGGTGACGGCGGCAAGGTCTGCCGGCGACCACTCTTCGCGGTAGGTGTGTCCCCAGGCGCCGAACGGCGGCCGGTCCGCCACGCCCATGGCGATCGCCGCCTCCACCCGCTGCCGTCCGTCCATCGGTTCGAGTTTAAGCTGGACCCGGTGGAGGATATCGAGGCCGAGGCTGCGCAGCTGCGGGCGGCTGCCGAGGCACGGCCGATGAAGCTGCCCGTCAACCGGCGCGTCGACGAGAGCCACCGAGTCGTGACCAGGGACGGCCTTTCGGTCTGGTACACGATCCAGGTGTCGCCGCACAGCCGCATCCAGGAGGTCATCTTCGAGCGCTCCGACCGCGTGCCCTCCGATGAGGAATGCGAGCGCTGGCTCGGGCTCCTGATCTCGGGGGCGGGGGCGACCGAGGCTCCCGGCCTGCCGGGCGCAAGGACCCGACGCTTCGAAGCCTTCGAGCGCAGCCCCGAACGCGAGGCCCCGCTCGCCTGATGCCGATCGAGAAGGCGGTGCTCGAGGAGCTGCGGCGGGCGGTCGGCCGCGAGCACGTCATCGATTCGAGCAACGACCTCCGCATCTTCGAACGAGACGCGTCCATCGAGGGCGCTGTGCCCGACGCGGTGGTGCTGCCTGCGAACACCGCTGAGGTCTCTTCAGTCATCAGGGTGGCCGCCAAGCACCGCATCCCGGTGGTGCTCCGTGGCGCCGGCACCGGATTGTCGGGCGGCGCGGTGACCATCCGCGGCGGCATCGCACTGCAGGTGACGCGCATGCGCAGGATCGTCGAGATCGACCCCATCGCGCAGACCGCGCTGGTCGAGCCGGGGGTGGTCAACCAGGAGCTCTCGCTGGCAGCCGCCTCGCACAGGCTCTTCTACGCACCGGACCCTTCGAGCCAGAAGGCGTGCACGATCGGCGGCAACGCCGCCGAAAACTCAGGCGGCCCCCACTGCCTTTATTACGGTGTCACCACCAACCACGTCCTGGGCATGGAGGTCGTGTTTGCGGACGGCAGCGTCCAGTGGGTGAGCGGAGATGCGCCCGAGCGTGTCGGGCTCGATCTTTGCGGCCTGCTCGTCGGCTCGGAAGGCACGCTTTGTGCGATCACGAAGATCAAGGTGCGGTTGCTGCGTACGCCGCCCAGCGTCGCGACATTGCTCGCGGCGTTCCCGACGATCGAGGCCGCCAGCCAGGCGGTGTCCGCTGTGATCGGGGCCGGCATCGTCCCCGCGGCGCTCGAGATGATGGATCAGGTCTGCGTCGGCGCGGTCGAGGCGCACTACCACGCCGGGTATCCGACCGATGCAGGCGCGGTCCTGCTGGCCGAGGTCGACGGCATCCCCGAGTCGACAGTCGAGCTGATGGCTGCCGTGCGCAGCGTGCTCGAGAAGAACCAGGGCTATGCGATGCGCGAAGCCCAGAGTCCGGCTGAGCGCGACCTCCTCTGGGCCGGCCGCAAAGGCGCGATCGGCGCGCTCGGTCGCATCAAGCCCAACTACTACCTGCACGACGGCGTGGTGCCGCGCTCCAAGCTGCCCCAGATCCTGTCAGCCGTCGGCGAGATCGGCACCCACTACAAGCTTCCGGTCGCGAATGTCTTCCACGCAGGCGACGGCAACCTGCATCCCAACATCCTGTTCGACCTGCGCGAACGCGACGTGCTGCCCCAGGTGGAGAGCGCGGGCGAGGAGATGCTGCGCGCGGTCGTCGAGCTTGGCGGCGCGCTGTCGGGCGAGCACGGGATCGGGCTCGAAAAGAACGCCTTCATGCCGTGGGTCTACAGCGCCGACGATCTCGACGCCATGAGGCGGGTGAAGGATGCGCTCGACGCGCACGGGATCATGAACCCGGGCAAGATCTTCCCCGACCCCGAACGCAAAGTCCCCCACCTCGCCGGCCGAACCGGGCTCGCCATCGAGGCCAAATGGTGGTAGGACGCTATATCGCCGAGAAGCCTGCAACCGCCGAAGAGCTGGCGCGACGCCTCCACGAAGCGGCCGAGGCCGGGCTGGCAGTGTTTCCGGTCGGCGGTGGCCGGGCAGCTGAGATGGGCGATCCGCCCGCTCGCGATGGCATCGAGCTGAGGACGACCGCCCTCGACCGCGTGCTCGAGCACTCGCAGGCAGACATGGTGGTGAGCGTCGAGGCGGGGATCACGCTCGAAGCGCTCCAGGCGGAGCTTGGCAAGAGCGGCCAGTTCCTCCCAATCGATCCCTTCAACTCACCCGGCCACACCGTCGGCGGCCTGCTCGCCGCGGGCTGGACGGGCCCGCTGCGCCTGCGTTACGGCTCACCGCGTGACTTCCTCATCGGCATCCGCGTAGCACTCCCGGACGGCCGCCTGGCGAGCGCGGGTGGTCGCGTCGTCAAGAACGTCAGCGGCTACGACCTGATGAAGCTTCACTACGGCGCGTTGGGAACGCTCGGGGTCATCGTCGCCGCGTCGTTCAAAGTGTTCCCGAAGCCACTGCAGGACGTGACGGTGGAATCGACGCGCGAGTCGATGGTTGATGCCTGGGTCGACGCGGAGCGAGCCCTCGCGATGCCGATGCCGCCCGCCGCGGTCGAGCTGTTCTCGAACGGCCGCGTCCTCGCGCGATTTCTCGGCAGCCCAGACGCCACCAACCGAATGGTCGCCGACCTGGGATGGAACGCAGTCGATGCAAGCGCATGGGACCTGCACTCCCAAGCCGCGCCCGCGCGCTGGGCTCGGATCGCGATGCCGCGACACCAGCTGCGCTCGATCGTGGACAACCTCGGCGCCGACGAGCATTGGTGGGCTTCCCCCGGGACCGGGATCGCCAATTGGGATGTCGCCGGCGGCGCTGACGACGTGCGGGCCGTGCGCACGGCGGCCGCGGCGGCGGGAGGTTCGGTCGTGCTGCTCGCGGGATCGGACGAGTTTCGACACGACGCCCGCGCGTGGGGCACGCCGCCTGCCACGCTGCACCTGATGCGGCGCCTTCGCTCGGCGTTCGACCCGAACCACGTGATCAACCCGGGGAGGTTCGTGGTTTGAGCGAGCAGCCTCCTCACGCCCCACTGCCTGACCCCCTCCCCGCAGGGGACAGGAGTCGCTTTGCGCGACTCAGCGACGACGACCTCGCGACCTGTGTGCATTGCGGGCTCTGCCTCGACGCCTGCCCGACCTTCCGGCAGACGGGATTGGAAACAGAATCGCCGCGCGGGCGCATCTACCTCATGACGCAGTGGAAGCGTGGCGAGCTTCCGTTCACGGAGGACCAGGCGCGGCACATCGACCTATGCCTTGGGTGCAGGACGTGTGAGGCGGTCTGCCCTTCCGGCGTCCCTTATGGAAGGATCATCGAGGCCGGGCGATCGGAGGTGGAGCGCTTGCGACGCCCGGCGCCGAAGCACTGGCTCGCGCGGACGGCGCTGAGGCAGATCGTGGCCAAGCCGCGCCGCTTGCGCACATTCGGCGCCCTCACGAAGGTGGCGCAGTCTCTGAGGCTCACCTCGATTGTGCGATCGGGGCGGCAGCTGCCGCGGTTGCGCACGCGATTCCAACCCCCGGCGGGGGGCATCGCACCGGCCATCGGCGCCAGGAAGCACCGCGTCGCATTTCTGGTGGGGTGCGTGATGCCCATCCTTTACCCGCAATCACACGAGGCGGCGGTCAGGCTGTTGCAGCTCGCCGGCTGCGAGGTCTGGTTTCCGCGCGCCGAGAGATGCTGTGGCGCACTCCTCGCGCACAACGGGGACCTCGAGGGGGCGGAGCGACTTCGCGATGCCAACATGCAGGTTTACCGCGACTCGAGCTTCGAGGCGCTCATCGTGGACTCGGCGGGTTGCGGCTCACACCTGAAAGACTTCTACCCGGAGCTCGAGGGGCGGGTCAAGGATCTGACCGAGTGGCTGGCCGAGATCGGGCTGCCCGCTCCCCAGCGTGAGGTGAAGATGCGGGTGACGTACCAGGACGCATGCCACCTCGCGCACGCTCAGCGCATCCGGAAGCAGCCGCGCGACCTCATCCGCGCCATACCCGGTGTCGAGCTCGTCGAGATGAGACACCCGGACCTCTGCTGCGGCGCGGCCGGTCTTTACAGCACGCTCGAGCCCGCGATGTCGGCGCGGATCCTGCGCGAGAAGCTCGAGGACGTAGCAGGCACGCGAGCGGACATGATCGTGACCGCCAATCCAGGCTGTCAGATGCAGCTGGAATCGGGACTCAGGGCGCAGGGCTCGGCGATGCGCGTCGAGCATGTCGCCGAACTAGTGGCTCGCGCCTTTTTGCATTAGCCCGATCTTCTTCAGGCGCGGAAGAGCCTGCGTCTTGGTCACATCGACATCGACCCGAGCCACCGCCACCGTCACGTTATCCGGCGCTCCGAGCTCCCGACACCTTTCGATCACGCGCTTGGCTCCATTTTCGAGGTCGCCATCCTTCAGGAGCAACTTGCCCATCTCCTCGACGCTCACTCCCGCGGTCTCGACGCCGTCGCTGCACAGGACGATGGCGTCGCCCTCCTGGAGCTTGATCTTGTCCTCAAAGGATTGGATCGACTCCCAGACCCCGATCGCTCGTGTGAGGCGGTGCTTCAACGGATGCGAGGCGGCCTCCTCGGGCTTGATGACGCCGAGGCGCACCTGTTCGGCGGGCCACGAGTGATCTTGCGAGATCAGCTTGGCGTCGCCGTTGCGAAACAGGTACGCGGGACTGTCGCCGACGTTCAGCACGCCGACCTCGCCTTTGCTGATCGCGGCCACGACCATGGTGCTGCCCATGCCCGCCCAATCGGGGTTGTCGCGGGCGGCCTCGAACACGGCGGTGTTGGCCTGCTTGCACGCACGCTTGAGGCGATCCAGGCCGGGTCCCTCGTCGCCGTCCTCTGCGAGCACGCTGGTAAGCGTGGTGACCGCGATGCTGCTGGCCATTTGCCCCGCGGCGTGACCGCCCATTCCGTCGCACACGACGAGCAGGGTGTCGAGGCCCGCCTTGTCGCGCCAGACGATCACCGAGTCCTCGTTCTCCTCCCGTTCGAGGCCCGGGTCGGTCGCCGAGGCGACCTTAAGGCGCATTTCCGAGACGGTCAGCCGCCGAGGACGGAGAAGTGAACCGCGTTCTGCCCGACGGTGATTCGGTCACCGTGGTTGAGCTCCTTCTCCTGGATCGGCTCGCCGTTGACAAGCGTCCCGTTGGTGCTCCCAAGGTCGACGATCCAGAACTGGTCGCCACGCCGTTCGACTCGGGCGTGATGCCCGCTGGTGGCCGGATCGCGAAGGATGAGGTCGTTGTCGGGCGAGCGCCCGAGGCGGAGCGCGTTGTCGCCGGCGCGATGCGTGTGGCCCGCGTCAGGGCCTGATTCGATCGTCAGCTCGGCCTGCCGACCCGCGCCACCGGTGCGCAGCGCTGTCGGACCGCCGATCACCGGCGCATCAGGCAGGGCTGGTGGCGCAGTCGGCGGTGGTGGTTGCCACGCAGGCATCAGGGCAGTGGCGTCGTGGGCGGCGGCAGCGGCGGCCGCTGCGGCTGCGCCCGGCGCGATTATCGTGGCGGCCACATCGGGCACCGGCTGGGCCGGCGGGGCAGGCGCTTCTGGTGGGGCCGCCGCGGGCGACTGCCACGGCGGAGGGGCCGGCGCCGGAGCCTCGGCCGGTGGCGAGACCATCGCGTCGCGAGGTGCCGCCATGGGAGGCTCGGGGAACTTCGGCAGGGCAGGAGACTCTTCGGGCGGCGACCACGCCGGAGCAGCGGCGAAGGGTGGCGGCGCCAGCGGCGGAGGTGGCGGCGGTGCAACCGGTGGCGGCGGTGCAACCGGTGGCGGCGGTGCAAACGGCGGCGCAACCGGTGGCGGCGGTGGTGCAGCCGATGGGGCCGACCACGATGGCGCGGCCGGAGCGGCGGGCTCCTGGGTCCTGGGCACATCCCATGCCGGCGCGGCCGGTTCGTTCCATGACGGCCCGCTGGCCGGGGGCGCGCTCGGTCCTGAAGCCCCAGGGGCATCCCACGAGGCCGGCGCGGCCGCTCCCCATTCCGACCCGGGAGGCTTCGACGCGCTGGCGCCGGGCGAGTCCCACGACGGGGCCGGCGTGGACGCTGCCGGGACGGCCGGCCTGTTGGCGTCCCATGAAGGGGCAGGCGGAGGGGCGGATGGCGATGGCGCCGGCGCAGGCGAGCCCCACGTAGGCGCGGGCGGCGCGGCGGCGCCGGACGGGCCCCACGACGGAGCGCTGGGCGCGAGTGGGGGCGCGGTCGGTGCGCCTCCCCACGTGGGGGCGGCGGGCGCGGTGGCAGAGGTCGGCGCCGCGGGCGGGGGCGCGCCCCATGTCGGCGCGGGCACAGCCGGTGCCGGAGCCGGAGCCGGAGCCTGAGCCGGAGCGAACGCCGGAGGGGGAGGCGGAGGCGGAGGGGGAGCAGCATATGGTGGTGGCGGTGGCGCGGTCGGCGGGCCGGGAGCGGCCGGAGTCCCCGGGCCCCAGCCCGGCGCGGCGCCCCTCACAGGTGGCTGGTCCCAGCTCGGCGACACTGGGGCGACCACGGTTGGGGCGACATTCGGCGCGTGGGTTGCGACCGGAGGCGGTGCCCAGGTCGTCACGGATGGGTCAGTCGGGCCGGCCGACATCGGGACCGGAGTCGCCGGACGAACCGGGGGGCCGGCCTTCTTGCGCCTGACGTGGCGCCGGCGCGCCCTCAGATAGAGAATGCCCGCGACCAGAGCCGCGACCGCGAGCACGAGATCCGCGT
Organism: Candidatus Dormiibacterota bacterium; assembly: GCA_036393875.1. Lineage (GTDB taxonomy): Bacteria > Chloroflexota > Dormibacteria > Dormibacterales > Dormibacteraceae > UBA10449. Next base: position 16,904 of record DASWGF010000280.1, on the reverse strand, counting down.
ACACGGTTTCAACTGGCATCCGGTGAGGGGCCTCCCTTGTCCCGAGTCCGTCTATGGATCAATTTCGTAAACACCTACTTGCGGACCCGCGCTCTCATCGCGTGTCGACGCGTCGTGCTGAAGTATGCCATTCGTACTCGCACCTCGGCCAGACCTTAAGCGTGGCCTCACACCACGCCGCTGATCAACACCCGACCTGACGCCACTCCAGGGACGGTGATATCGGCGTCGAGCGAGTGGCGTCCCGCGCCGAGGGGCTGTCCGGTGACGACATGAATGCGCAGGCTCCGGCCCACCGGCATGTCGAGGTGGCGTGGGAAGGGCGCGCGCCCGGCATGCGTCTCGACCTGGATCTCGTGTCGGACCATCGGGACACCGTCGAGACGGAGATTGCCGATTCCTGCCAGCACCGCGGGCCTGGTCCGGTTCTCGAGGACGAAGCTCAAGCCGTCGTCCTCCGCTCGCAGGCTCGCCAGGTCGGCGAGGCCCTCGGCGAGATAGCGCGGAAGCTCGGGTCGCGGCCGCGGCGATGGAAGCGTGGAGGTCACGGTGAAACGCAAGTCGGTGCGGTCGACAAGTTGACCCGAAACGCTCAGTGAGGCGTCGAGCCGGTAGACGCCTTCGACCTCTAGCGGAACGCTCAACGTGGTGGCGTTGACCGCGGGCTCGAAGGCGGTAGGCAGCGCGACGTCAGCCGCCCCCGAAAACTTTCGCTGCAACGCGTCCGCAAGGTGACGTACGCCGCGGCGGCCGGCGCGTCGCTCACGCATCAGCGTCCAGCGCACCACACCTGATCCGGCGAGATCCGGGTCGTCGTTGACGATGACGAGTCGGGCGCTGAACGGAACGGAAGGCCGCTGAATGATGCCGAACGGTCGATCCGGATCGAACGAGAGCGGCTCGATGATCAGCCGAGTTGGTGCGAAGGCCTGGGCGAGAGCATCCAACGCCGGCCTGGGCACGCGGGCGTTGTCCAGCAGGCCGAACCCTATGCCTGGAAACGGGTCCACCAGGTGAAAGGCAAACGCGCCCCAGCAAGGCTCGAACTTGCGCGTTCGAAGATGCTCGGCGGCGACACGTACGACATGAGCCTGAAATGCCTGAGACGATTCGACATAGGACTCGAGGCTCGTGTGCGCTGACGGCAAGCCGACTCCACGCTCGGCCCAGTTCACAGGTTGAAACCCCGCATACCGCCAGGCGGCGTCGTCGTCGGCGACCGGCCACCGAGCGCGGCGAACATCCCCGGCGTCGATTGACTCCCACACCGGCGAATCGACCGCGGGCAGCGCCTGCGCACCGAAGGCGGTGACCATCACCGGCTCGGCATTGGTGAGGTCCCGCCACGCTCCCGACTCCCACCCCTGCAGAACCTGTTGGTCGATGTCACCCGATGCGGCGAGCGCCGGCCGTGTGCGATCGAGACGCTCGAACGTCGCCTGCAATTCCTGGTCTATGGAGATGTTCTGTCGCACCGCATTCACGTCGCCCAGGTCGGTGTTGGCTGCCAGCCACGGCGGGTCGTTGTGCGCAACCCAGACGGCGACCGAAGGGTGGTTGCGCAGCAGCTCGACCATCTCGGCCTGCTGCTCGCGCGCGGCGGCATCGAAGAAGCGTCCATCGTCGCTGCGCGCGTGATACGCGTAAGCGCCGAGGAGTGGGAGCTCCTGCAGGAGCAGCAAGCCCGCCTCATCCGCGCGTCGATAGAACTCGGTAGGCAGGACGTTGGCGAGGACTCGAAGCGCATCAAGGTTGGTCTCCTTGGCGATCTGAAGGTCGGCGTCGAAGCGCTCGGGTGTGAGCTCGTCGAGACGATACGAGGGCGCATAGCAAGCGCCGCGCAAGAACATCGGCCGGCCGTTGACCGCAAAGCTCCAGCGACGCGGCCCGATGTCCCACTTCAGCTCCCGGAACGCGAAGGCATCCTCGACGCGGGTCGACTCCGCGCCGCCCGCTGCGCGGGCGACCATCTCGGCGCGATACATCGGCTGCTCGCCGAAGCGCCAGGGTTCCCAGCGCCTCGCGCCGGGAAGAGCGAGCTTCATCGAAACGGTTTGCTCTCCCCCGCCGGCCAGCCGCACCTCGCGGTGCAGGCGCAGAGGCGAGGTCGTTCGATCTGCGCCGGCCGAGGAGACCACGACCTCGATCTGCCCCTCCATCTGGCGCCCATCCAGGTTCCGGAGCCGGGCCTCGACCTCCAGCCGTCCGTCGCCTGCCTCAAAACCAGGTTTGAGGCGCATCCACTCGATGGCGATCGGACCGATGTACTCGAGCTCGACCGGGCGCCACAGCCCGACCGGCACCTCCCAGCGATACGGGTCGGGCAGGCTCGAGTACGCCGACGCCGGGTATGGCTTCAGCTCGCCGTCGTTGAAGACGCCCATGATGTGCCGCTTCTTGTCGGGCTCGGTCTCCACCGGCGATTCGCAGCAGATGACGAGCAGGTTCTCGTCCTTCAGATAAGGGGTGAGGTCGAAGCCGAACGGAGCGAAGTATCCGTAGTGCGAACCGAGCAGTTTGCCGTTGAGCCACGCATGGGTGGCGAGAAACGCGCCGCCGATGCGCGAGAGCACCCGTCCGGAATGATCCGGACGCTGGAACTCGGTGCGATACCACACCGCCTGACGGTCCCTGTTGGCCACGAGCTGGCGCGGAACTTCGATCGGCTTCCAGCCCGCGCCCCTGCCGACTGTGAGGCGTTCGGCCTCGCCTTCGCCCAGGGGCATCCACACCGCCTCCCAGCCGCTCAGCTCGCGGATGCCCCCGGACCGCTGTGGCAGCGGGAGGAAAAGGCAGTCGCTCAAAGAGCTTTCTCTTGATGTGTGAATGCGCCGTCCGCGGTCGCGCAGTAGATGACCTCGCGCTTCATCGCCTCGACAAACGATGCTTCACGGCCGCGCTCGATGAGCGCCAGGATGCTGCCGCCGAAGCCCGCACCCATGATGCGGGCGCCGAGGCAGCCTTCGATCCCCCACGCCCGCTCGACCAGCGCGTCGACGTTCGGCGTCGAGACCTCGAAATCGTCACGCAGGCTCTGATGCGATTCCTTGAGGAGAACCCCCAGTCGCTCGAAACGGCGCTCCTTCAGGGCTTCGACGAAGGCATGGACGCGGGCGATCTCCGATTCGACGTGCCGCATTCGTTTTGGGTTGCCGGCCTCCGCTTCGCTGCGGCGCTCGTTGTAAGGCGTGTCGGCAAGCGAACGATGCTCGCCGGAGTCGATGACGGCGATCACCAGCTCGTCGGGGAAGGGCACCGCTTGATATTCGAGGGTCGAGCAGTCGAGCAGCAACGCATGGCCGCGGCGGCCGAGGGCAGAAGCGAACTGGTCCATCACCCCGACGAGCACGCCGGTGGCCGCCTGCTCGGCACGCTGGCACGCGAGGGCGGCCTCGACACCGTCGAGCTCTGGACGCAGGCCGGCCGCAATCGCGACGAGCAGAGCCGCCGAAGAGCTGAGGCCGGACCCCGGAGGCACGTCGGAATCCACCGCCACCGACTGCGGCGGCACCCCAAGCTCGAGGCCAATCGCACGCAGATAGTCGAGGCCGCCGCCCACGTTGCTTTCGATCGACCACTCCCTTGCCTGTTGGCCGCTGACCCGTGTGTGCCGATCGACCGCGGCGGGCAGCACCACGCCCCCGAGGTAATCGACGTGCTCTCCGATGAGGTTGACACGGCCCGGCGCCCGCCCGTGCCACGCCACGGGATGCTTGCCCCTAGGCTTCACGCAGCTCCGCGGCCTTGTCCTCTGCGCGCGCATCGACGATGAAAGCGCCGGCGCCGAGCTCCGATCCCGCCAGGTACTTGAGCTTGTCGCGCGTGCGGTTGGGCGGATAGAACTCGACGTGGAAGTGATGGTCGTTGCGGGCGCGGCCCGGAGGGGTCTGGTGCATCGCCATCACATACGGCAGGGGGCGTTTGAAAAGCCGGTCGTACTTCTGCAGCAGCCCCTTCAGGATTCGCGCGAACGACTCGTCGTCGTCGGGGTCGAGATCGAGCAGTCCCCCACGGTGTCGCCGCGGAGCCAGGTGGACCTCATACGGCCATCTCGCGAAGGGCGGCACGAACGCGATCCAGTTCTCGTCGCTCAGGACGGTCCGCTCGCCTTGCACCTCACCCTGGAGCACGTCGCAATACAGGCAGCGGCCGTGTTCGCGTATATATCGCGCCTCGGCCCGCAGCTCTCTCTTGAGGATCGGCGGGAGGAACGGATACGCATAGATCTGTCCGTGTGGGTGACTCAGCGTCACGCCGATCTCCTCGCCACGGTTTTCGAATATGTAGACGTAGCGCACGTTGGGGAGGCGGCTCAGCTCATTGGTGCGGTCGCGCCACACCTCGATGAGGTCACGAATGTGTCCGACGCTCTGCTCCCCGAGCGACGAGTCGTGATCCGGCGTGTAGCAGACGACTTCGCACCGTCCCTGCTCTCCGGTGAAGGATGGGAACCGATTCTCGAACACCGCGATGTAGTAGTCGGGCTCGGGGATCTCGGTTTCGGGGTGGCCGGGCCTGGTGGGACAGAGCGGACAGTGATCCTCGGGCGGGTGGTACGTGCGGTCCTGGCGCCATGGCGCGACGGTGACCCACTCTTCAAGCAGCGGATGCCAACGAAGCTCACTTGTGGCATCCGCAGAGGTGCGCCCTGCGCGCGCCCGGCCCAGCGGATGCCAGCGAAGCTCGCTCACGGTTTCTCGTAGTAGATGAGGTAGCGCCCATCGGGCTTGGGCACGACTCGCTTCTTGAGCCGGCTCGGCGGGGCGGGCGTCGAAGTCTTCGCCCGGCCCGTCTTACGAGAAGGGTTGGGGTGGGGAATCGCACTCTGCTCAGCCGGCGCGGCCGCACCCCTAGACATCGAGCCATGAGTTTAGTGGTGGTTGGCGTACGACCTTGGGCTGGTACACTCGCTTCGAAGTTCAACGCCCGTGGGGCAAAGGAGGTGAGGCGGAAGCTTGGATATACCGAATCGTGGTGCCAACCGCCTCGTTTGCCAGCCGGGAGCTCGGGAGGAAGTGAGCCTCTAGGGCCCCCTTTTCCGAACCCGACTCCTGGAGTCGGAGGCGGAAGCACTGCGAACGTCGACAAAGCGAGAGTCGGGGACTCCCCGACTCTCGTCTTTTTTTGATCGCTAGGATTCTTTGTATTCATGAACCCGGAATGGCCCGAACGATTCAACAGCGCAGCCGAGGGCTGGCTGCAAGCGATGGGCGTGACCATCACGCACGCCACCGATGAGGAAGTGCGCGCGGAGCTGACCGTGGGACCTGAGCACCTGCAGAGCTATGGGATCGTTCATGGGGGCGTCCACTGCGGGCTGATCGAATCGCTGGCCTCGATCGGAGCGGCGCTGTTTGCCCTCCCGCGAGGCCAGTCGGTGGTCGGGCTGGAGAACAGCACGAGCTTCGTGCGCGCGGTGCGTGCAGGCGCCAAGCTGCACGCGGTCTCGACGCCGATCACACGCGGACGGCGCACGCAGGTTTGGGAAGCGCGCGTCCTCGACGAAGAGGAGAAAGTCGTTGCAGCGGGCCGCGTGCGCCTGCTCTGCGTCGAGGCCGATCAGCAGGTCGCCGGCGAAAAGATCACGACTCCGCTGTATCAGCCATGACGCTTCTCAGTTCTAGGACTATTTAGGCAGTACCCAAGGTGGAGCTTTAGGCCGGATTATTCCGGCCGTCACCTATGCCCTCTTCAAGACGCCACCCAGCGTCGCTGAGGAGAGGGGTGGGTCCGCGGGGGGGACATCTGTCCCCTCCGCGATTGATCACGACTCCGCTGTATCAGCCTCCGGTGAGGTAGCTGAAGATGATCTGGTCGATCAGCTGCTCGATCGGGGCGAGGTCGTCCGTATAGACCTGGCCGTGGTATGGCGAGACCCTGAGCTTGCCCTCCCGCAGCGCGCTTTTGGCCGCGTCGATCGCCAGCGGAGCCGATACGAGTTTCAGGTTGTGCGTGACGTCGTCCACCGTGACCGGGCTCGTTGAGGCGTACACGACCGTGTTCGTGTAGTTGGGATCGTCGACCAGCAGCACGCTTGGGAAAACCGCCCCCATGGTGCTGGCGAGCGCGTCCACCAACCTGTAGTCGGTGGCGGTGCGGCCGACGTTCACGGCCACGACGCCCGCCGGATTGAGGTGCGCTCTCACCTGCTGAAAGAACTCTTTCGTGGTCAGGTGAAATGGGATGTACGGCTGCCGGTAAGCGTCGAGCACGACCACGTCGTAATGGCCGGCCTGGGTGTCGAGCCAGTAGCGCGCGTCGGCCACAACCTCATGCGCGCGCGCCTCGTCGAGGTGGAAGTACCGGTGCCCAACCGCCAGGATGTCGGGGTCTATCTCCACCCCGGTGATGTCGACCTGGTCGCCGAACGCCAGGCGGTACTGCCGCGCGGCGGTGCCCGCGGCCAGGCCCAGGAAGGCGGCGGACCGCGGCGTCAGCGGCCCAGCCTGTGAGGGCCGAAACGCATCCGCGAGGAGCAGGTAGTCCCAGTAGCCATGCGTGAGGTTGCTCTGGCTGTTGTACACGGAATGGATCGCCTGGCCCTCGTTGAGAATCAGTTCGGTGCTGGTGCCGACCTGTACGACCTGGATGTAGTTGTAAGCCGATTCGCGCTCGTAGAGAAGAGTTCCCACCTCCGGAGGCTTGATGCCCCCGGGTAGAAAGACCCACGCCAGGATCACCGCGATCACGAACGTCGCGTACAGCCGTCGCTTCGGCCAAAGCGCCAGCGCCGATATGACGACCAGCGCGAGCCCGAAAGCTTCGATCGTCGGGCGGGTGCCGTACGTGGGGATGAACCAGAACACGGGCAGAAACGTGCCGAGGATGCTGCCCACGGTAGACAGGGCATACACGCGTCCGGCGGTGTTGCCGCCGGTGGCCACATCCGTCAGGAGGAGGCGGATCGCGAAGGGGCTCACGCAGCCAAGCAGGGTCACCGGCACCGCGAACAGGAGCACGACCGCAAGCAGCGTGCCGGCCACCAACCCGACGCTCAGGTCGCGGAAACCCTGCTGCGAGGCGACGAGGATCGGGTAGCTCACGAGCGGAATCACGCCAATCCAGAGGCCCGCCCATGCGGTGATCTGGTAGAGGAGCTCGTCGCGTGGATGGCGGTCGGCGAGCCGCCCTCCGATGACATAGCCCGCCGACAGGTAGACCAGGATCAGACCGATGAGAACGCCCCAGACGTAGAGACTGGTCCCGAAATATGGGGCGAGCAGCCGAGAAGCGCCGAACTCGATGCCAAGCGACGCCATGCCCGAAACGAACACGAGCGGCAGCAGCAATTTGCGAGCGAGGCCGGCGGGCAAGGCTGCTAGAGGTTAGCTAAGCGGTTGCTCCGACGCCCATTTGCGAGTCTTCTCGTCCATGGGCACCGGCAGCTGCACGTTGACCTCCGCGTAGAGATCGCCTGCCTGACCGCCCTTGGGGTCGGGAAGGCCGAGGCCGCGCAGCCTGATCTTCTTTCGGTTCTGCGTGTCGGGCGGAACCTTGAACTGCACCTGCCCGCCCTTGAGCGTGGGCGCCGACACCTCTCCCCCGCGGAGCGCGACATTCAGCGGGACGGGCACCGACACGCGCACGTCCTTGCCCTCGCGCGTGAAGACCGGATCCGGCGCGACCTGCACGGTCGCGCGGAGCCCGGGCACGCGAAGGATGGTGCCCTCCTTGACTCCGGCCGGGACGTTGACCTCGACGCGCCGCCCACCCGGAAGCTCGACGGTGCGGCTCGTCCCGCGATAGACCTCGCCCAGGCTGACTGTGATCGGAGCCTCGACATCGACCGGCGCGGGCCGGCTTCTTGTGCGCGAGCTGTTGCCGAAGATCGACCCGAAGATGTCTCCGAACGACCCGCTGTCGCCGAACATGTCCTCCATCTCTTCAGGGGTAACCGTCCGGTACTGAACGCCGGGGCCACCCTCCTGCGGCCTGAAACCACCGCCCGCGCTCCGGCGCCCCGTCCCGGGCTGCACACCGGCCTGCTGCGCGGACCGCCAGTCCGGGCCGAACTCGTCGTACAGCTTCCGATTCTTCGCATCGGACAGCACGTCGTGCGCCTCTGAGATCTCCTTGAACTTAGCCTCTGCCTGCTTGTCGCCTGCGTTCAGGTCAGGGTGGTGCTTGCGCGCCAGCTTGCGGAAGGCGGATGTGATCTCCTTTTGCGTCGCCGTCCGCGGCACGCCGAGCACGTCGTAGTAGTCCTTGGTTTTGGCCATGTGGATCAGGTATCTACCCCACCAGACTCTAGAGCTATCACGGTGGGCACAATCTCGCTTCGGCTCACCTCGAGGATTCCGACCGAAGGCGGGGCATAGTCGCGCATCTGCCGCGCGACCTGAAGCCAGGACCATTCGAACCAGCCTGGATTCCGTTGGAGCCGCAGCGCCGCCGTCCGCGGGTTCCACTGGTGCACAGCTCCAGGATTGAACAGCAGGGTGCCGCCAATCGTCTCGATGTGTGGCCTGTGCGTGTGACCGAACACGATCGCGTCGAACTCTCCGAAGCGGCGCCTCAGCGCACGGGGCAGGCCGGCATGCGGATGGTACGAGCCGAGGCTCAGAGTCCACAGCAGGGTCTGCGGCTCCTCGATCCATCGGTTCCGGTTGCCGTGGACGATCACAATGCGCCGCCCTTCAACCGTCACCACCCGGCTGAGTGGCAAATCAGCGGAGGCGCGGTCGTGATCCCCCTTCACCGCCACGACCGGCGCAATGGCGGCCAGCGCCGCGACGGTTTCCGAGCCGTTGACGTCGCCGGCGTGGATGACGAGATCGACGCCTCGAAGCACCTCGAACAGCCGGTCCGGCAAGCGATCGAGGAACTCAGGGCAGTGGGTGTCCGCGACGACGCCAATGCGCGTGGTGGGCATGTCGCGGTTCAGCTTAATTCCAAGCCGCGCTTTCAGTTTTGCAGTGGCAGTTGACAAATTGGCAAGTCGTAGGTTCTAATTTGACTCATGAAAGACCTCAAACGCGAAATCCTGAACCAGGTGGCCTCTGGCAAGATCTCGGCCGAGGAAGGCGCCGCCCGCCTCGACTCCCTCGAATCCGTCGAATCGGCAAGCCCGGCGGGAGCGTCTCGACCGGCGCCGCCCCCATTCCAAGCGGCACCCTCCGGCACGCGCCGGGTGCGGGTGGCGAGCGCGATCGGGAGCGCCGAGATCGTCGGCGATCCAGGCGTTGCCTACGCTGTCGCCGAAGGGCCACATCGGGCGCGCCAGGACGGCGACACCATGGTCATCGAGCAGGCCCCGCTGGACGAGAACGATCACTTCAGCTTCAGTCGCGCCGACCGGCGCGCATTGATCGACAGCTTGGACCTCGCGCGCCGGAAGCTCATCGTCCGCATGAATCCCGACCTCGCGCTGACCGCACATGTCAACGCCGGATCGCTGCGCATCGAAGGCATTCACGGGGCGATCACGGGCGAGGTGCTTGCGGGCAGCTGCAGGATCTCGGATTTCGCCGCTCCCGTGGACCTCTCCATCCAGGCGGGCAACCTCTCCGCGAGCGGGCGCCTGGCCGGAGGCGCGTCGAAGGTTCGCTGCGAGATGGGCAACGTCACCATCAATCTGGACAAGGGATCCAGCGTCAGGGTCACCGCTCGCACCACGTTGGGCAAAGTCGCGGTGGACAGCGGCGGCGGTGAGCAGATCATCCTCGGTCAGTCGGGCAAGGAAGTGACCCTCGGCTCCGGCGCGGGCACCCTCGACATCGAGTGCACGATGGGCAACGTGCGGGTTTCCGCGTGACCGCATCCGCCTCCAACCGCAGGCCGCCACTCAGCTGTCCCGTTTGCAACGAGAGGCTCGCGCTGACCCGCCTCACCTGCCCTGCATGTGACACCGAGCTGTCAGGGGGATTCGCCACCTGCGAGTTCTGCGTGCTCTCGAACGAGGACCGCGAGGTGCTGCGGGTCTTCCTCGCGTCGCGTGGAAACATGAAGGAGCTCGAGCGCCATCTCGGAGTCAGCTACCCGACCGCTCGGGCACGATTCGACGCGCTGCTCGGCAAGATCGGTATCGACCGCCCGGCAGGTGCGCCTGCTCACACTCGCGTCGAGCTGATGGATCAGGTTGCTCGCGGCGAGATCGACATTGAAGAGGCGCTCAAGCGCCTCGACAGCAATTAATCGAGGCGCTGAAGGGCCTCGATTACAGCTGAACCACCGCGGTCCTTATCTCCTCAATCCGGCAGCCGCGGCTCCTGCATTGTGGGCGCCGGTCGCATCGGCCCCGGCATCGAGCGCCCTGACGGCTGCCGTAGCGAAGAGATGGGCGCGAGCGCCGTCCAGCTTCATGTCGATGTTCGCAAGCGAGTACCAGGCGCAGTAGGCCTGGCGTTGGGCGTCGACCGCCACCGGAGGGCTCGACATCGCGGCGGTAGCCCACTTGACGGCGGTGGCGACGTCGTGACCACTCGACAGCGCGCGGAATGCCCCCTGCGCCGCTGAGTGGCAGGCTGCGGCTTTGGCGCCGCCGCGCTTGGCCCAGGCGAACCACTCGGCGTAGGCCTTGTCGTCGGCGGTGGGTACCGGCCGCGTGATGTTCACATCCATGTGCTTCTGCTCGACCACCGACCAGGAGGTCCCCTGGGCGGCGGTTTGCGCGGTGGCGCCGGGCCGCGACGCGGGGTTGGCCGGAGCCGGGGGTGGCGGGGGTGGCGGTGCCTGGGCAGGTGCCGGGGGCGGGGGCGGGGGCGGCTGACCTGCCTGGGGCTGCGGCTGAACAGGTGGCGCGGGCGCGGGCGGGGGCGCGGTCGAGCCCATGTGAATCTGCGGCGCCCACGAGGGCACAGGCACCGCTCCCGGCCAATCCGTATCGAAGGGTGACGCGGCGGAGGGCGCGGCCGGCGCGACCGGCGGCGTGGATGCGGCAGGCGGCGCTGGAGCCACCGGCGCCGGAGGCGGAGCTGAGATGGCCGGTGGGGCCGGCGGTGCGGGCGGCGGCGCCGGCTCTGGTGAGGCGGCCACAGCCGGAGGAGCGGGCGGCACAAGCATCGGCGGTGCGGGTGGTGCGGGCACGGGTGCCGCCGGCGCTGGTGCCGCGGGTGCCGGTGAAGCGGGTGCCGGTGAAGCGGGTGCCGGTGGCGGTGGCGCCGGTGCCGGCGCCGGAATCGGTTGGCTGCTCATCGCCGGAGGCACGGTCTCGCGGGCTCCAGCCGGTGAGGTGGACTGCACAGTGTCGGACGGCGACCACACCGGCATCGCCCGCTCCGTCGGCGGTTCTGGCGGCCAGGCGTCGGGGGCTGGAGGCTCGGGCTTGGCGGATGGTGATCGACCCCAGGCGGGCATCGCCGGCTCTGTGGGCGGGTCGGCGGGCCACACGTCGCTCTTGGAGCGCGCCGGTGGGGTCGTCGCCGTCGGCCAGGCCGGCGTGATGGGTTCCACGGGCTTGGCGTCGACGTGCGCCTCCTCTTCTTGCATCTCGGGCTCGACAGCAGCCGGCGGGTCGGTTTCAGCAGGAGGCGGAGCCGTGACGGAGTCGGAAGGCGTGGTTACGGCCGCCGGATGCGCGGTTTCAGCTGGAGGCGTGGACGCGGTGGCCGGGGGCTCGGCCTCGACCTCCGATTCCGCAGACCCGGCCGGCTCCGGAATCGTCTCGGCCCACGCGGGCGCCTCCCTCGCCATAGGCACCGCCCGCTTGGCATCGGCATCCACCGGCTCCGACTCGACGGCGGGCGCAGTCGGTTCCGGCACAGTCTTCGCCCAGTTCGGCATCGGCTTTTGCATCGGCTTCGCGGGGGCGGGTCCCTCGCCGTTGCCTTCAGCAGCCGCAGTGTCTTCGCCTGACTCCGGAACCGTTTGGGCCCACGCCGGCACCGGCTTCTGCATGGGCAGTGCCGGCTTCGGCAGGTCGGGCTCGATGGTTTCCGGGGTGGCCGCGATTGCCGGTGCGGGACCTGCCGCTGGCTCCTCCGCGGTCGCGGGCTCGGAAGCCGGCTCCTCGATTGCGGGCTCCTCCGCCGTGGCGCGGACGGCGCCTTTCGCCGGTGCGGAAGACTCCGGTGGCTCAGCCGACGCGACCTCGGGCTCGGGCAGATCGGGCAGCAGCGATTCAACGTCGCCGGACACGTCAGGCGAGTCAGCAGAGTCAGGCGGGAACGATTCTTCCTTGTCCACGGGGCCCAGTCGAAGTCAGTCTATCTTCGGGGCACCGGGTTGGAGAAGTGCTGAGACTCACCCGGCACGGATTGCGCTCAGGCGAACAGATTCGTAAGAGCGTCTTCAGGCACCGGGTCCGGCTGCTGCTCAGCCCAGTCGGCAGCGTCGGAGGCCTCCTGGTCAAGCGCGGCCTGGATGCCGTCCGCGTCCTCGGCTGCGATCCAGCCTCGCTCGATCAGCCATGACCGGAAGCGCTCGAGCGGGTCGTGCTCGGCCGCGTCGGCGACCTCCTCTTGGCTGCGGTACTTGAGCTGGTTGTCCTCTGAGGTGTGCGCGTTGATACGCCAGATCTTGGCGTCGATGAGCGTGGGGCCTTCGCCGCGCCGCGCGCGCTCGACCGCCTCCTTGCAAACCGCATAGGCGGCCGGCACATCGGTGCCGTCGACGGTCACACCGACGATGCCGTAACCGCGGGCCCTGTCGGCGATGTCGGGGTTTGCCATCTGGAGCCTGATCGGCACCGAGATCGCATAGCCGTTGTTCTCGCAGACGAACACCACCGGCAGCTTGTGGGCGGCGGCAAAATTCACGCCCTCGTGAAAGTCGCCTTGGCTTGTGGCGCCATCTCCGAACGTGCAAAGGGTGACGGAGCTGTCCCGCGACAGCTTCGACGCATAGGCGATGCCCGACGCTTTCGGGATCCAGGTTGCCACCACTTGCGAGACGGGGGCGATCTTCAACTTGTGGTAGCTGTAGCAGCCGCCCGGAATGTTGCGGCCGGCGGACAGCGGGTCGCCCGCCTTGGCGAACACCGCCAGCATCCACTCCCTCATCGTCAACCCGCGCACGATCGCGTTCGCGAGCCCGCGATAGTGCGGCACCAGCCAGTCATCCGGCCCGATGGCCGCGGTGGACGCGACCTGGATGCCCTCATGGCCGCGGCTCGACCCGACGAATGGCGCACGCCCCTGCTTGACCAGGATGTGCATGCGGTTGTCGAGCGCCTTGGCCATGGACATCCAGCGGTGGAGCTGGAGATACTCCTCATGGGTGGCGGTCTCGCGCCGGGTCGTCGTCGCCATCAGGATTTGTTCGGCATCAGAGCCCGGGCGATGTCGACGACCTCTTCCGCGGTCAGGCCCATGTGCCCCAGATGCTCGTAGTAGCGGCGATGGAAGTCGGAGTAGTCGGCTTGCTCGGCACGCTCCTCGCGCACGCGCTTCACCTCGCCCAGCACCCTGGCCACCAGCTCTGGCTCCGGCGGGATCCCTGCTTCACGGAGCGCGTACTCGATGACCACCGCCCCCGAATGTTTGCCGTACACGTAATCGACCTTGGCCCCCATGTCCGCCGGGGGAAGGAACTGGTAGATGGCGGGGTGGATGAGCATGCCGGCCGTGTGGATGCCGGACTCGTGCGTGAATACGTTCAAGCCGATGCCGGGCTCGGTGGGCTGCACCGGGATTCCCGTCACGCGCTCGAGATGGCGCGCGAGGTCGCGCAGCTTCTCGTACTTGAAATTCGGGATCTCGATGCCGAAGAGATAGCGCAGCTGCATGAGCACCTGGTGCATCGGCGCGTTGCCGGTGCGCTCGCCGATGCCGTTGACGCTCGTAGTGAACACCTCCGCGCCGGAGCCGAGCGCCATCACCGTGTTCCAGGCGCCCAGCCCGAGGTCGTTGTGAAAATGCACGACCAGCGGCGCGTCCGGCGCAGCGGCCTTGATGCGCGGAATGTACTCGCGGACCGCAAACGGCGAGTAGCAGCCCACGGTATCCGGCGTCGACGGACGCGTGCCCCCCGCCCTGATTCCCTCGCGATGGATCTCGGCGATGTATTCGACGTCGGCGCGGCTGCCGTCCTCGCCGCCGAACTCGATCGAGGTCGCGCCCTCCTGACGTGCATAGCGGATCGCGTCGCAAATCATCCTCAGGTTGGCGGCGCGGTAGAACCAAACTGGCAGCTCGAGCCACTCGGATTCGGGAATGCCTTCGCGATGCAGCAGGGTCTTCCCGAGCTTGTACTTCACGTGCAGGTCGGAAGCTGAGGTGAAGATGAAGTACGTGACCTCGTCGCGTTTGTGTCCGAGCGAGTCGATCACCCGCATCGTGGCGTCGATGTCGCTCGGCGTCGAACGCATCATGCAGACGACTTCGAGATCCGGACGGATCTCACCGCGCTTACGGCCCTCGAGGACGAGCCTTAGCGTCTCGCGCTCGCTCTCCGAGACCGCGGGGAAGCCGACGTCCATGACATGGACGCCTATGTCCGACAGCATTCGGGCGAGCTCGTACTTGTCCTTCGGCGTGATCGCGACGCCCGGCATCTGCTCGCCATCGCGAAGCGTGTCGTCGTAGACGCGGATCTTGTCTTCGGGTGGAAAGGTGAGGTCGTGCGCGAAGCGCTTCGGATCCCGCGCCAGCTCCTCGAGCGGCTCCTGGAGCTCTACCTCCCCACCGTGTGGGGAGGTCCCGACCGCCTGCGAAGCGGGCGCTCGGGGGTGGGGAGGTTCAGCCGCCCTCATGCGCGCGAAGCGTTAATGCGGCGCTCTTTGAGCCGTTCCCGCACCCACGGGACGAGCCCGCCCATTTTCAACAGCTCGTTCATGAAGGGCGGGAAGGCTTCGCAGCGGTACTCGTCGCTCCGAGTGAAATCGCGGATGATGCCCTGTTCGAGATCCACCTCGAGCTCGTCGCCTTCGACCACGGCTTCGGCCGCCTGGGGCGACTGCAGGATCGGATAGCCGAGGTTGATCGCGTTGCGGAAGAAGATGCGCGCGTACGAGTCGGCGATGACAAGCGAGATGCCGGCGCCGCGGATCGCGATCGGCGCGATCTCGCGCGACGAGCCGCAGCCGAAATTCGAGCCGGCGACCAGGATGTCACCGAGCCCCACGCCGGTCGCCCAGCCATCCCGGCCCGGCACGCCCTCCATGGCGTGCTTGCCCAGCTCCTTCTCGTCGAGCGAGTAGATCGCGTACTTGGCAGGGATGATCTGGTCGGTGTCGATGTTGGCCCCGAACTTCCAGGCCTTGCCCCGGATGACCTTGGGGAGGGTCACTGTACTTTCCCCGCGTCGCCCGGCTTTGCCGGGCGACCGCCCCCGATCAAAACAGCCCATATCGATGGAGCCCGTAGGGGGGTTCTCCGCAAGGGGGGCCTGACCCCCTTGCGCCTTTTCGCCGGAATGATCTGGTCGGTGTCGATGTTGGCCCCGAACTTCCAGGCCTTGCCGCGGATGACCTTGGGGAGCGTCACTGTACTTTCCCCGCGTCGCCCGGCTTCGCCGGAATGTGTGGTCTTGGGCGCGGCGTCCGCACCACGAACACGATCACGGCCACGACCGTCGCGACGGCGAGCAGCAGGATCAGCCCGACAGCTGCGACCAGCCGGAGACTCTGCGCGAGGCCGGTGGGAGAGCTCCACTGCGCTGACGCCCCGATGCTGGTCGGCGCGTAGTTGTATGCGCGCCGCGCTTGGGCTAGAGCTTGATCTGTCATGAAATCGTCCGCTGAGCCTTGCACGACGGCGAACAGGTTGTTGCCTTTCAGGAAGATCACAACGGTCCACTTGTAGCCGCTGCTCGAGTCGGTGACCGCAAAGGAGCCCTTGCTCAAATGGGGTTCGACGAAAGACAGGAATCCCGGGTCCTGTCCATACCGGAGCTTGCTGGCGCTCGCCACCGACGATGCGCCTGACGATCTTGTGAAACCCATGACCAGCTCGCCGAGGTATTCGGTTGCCCGCGGCCGGTACCACTGCCTCCCATAGCCGCCGACAAAGCCGTTGCTGTGCAGTGTCCTTACCAGGCTCTGGGCGGTCTGCACGTCCAGGCCGGCCAGCTGGTAGTAGCTCGCGTAAGCCTCGGCGTCGAAAGGACCCTCTAGAGTCCCTGCCGTGCCGACATCGGCCTCGATGAAATTGCGATCGATCGGATCGACAAGCGCGGCGCGCAGCATTGCCGGGCTGGGGCTTGTGGCCGCCAGGGCTGCGATCGGTGTCATGGCCAGCGCGGCGGCGACCAAGACGCAAAGCCGGCGGACGATCACGCGATTCCCGCGGGCATGTGCTTGAGCACCTCGCTCGGGTGCGTGATGACGCCGGTGACCGCGCTCGCCGCGGCGACCGCCGGGTTCGACAGGTAGACCATCGCTTTCGGGTGGCCCATGCGGCCTGGGAAGTTCCTGTTGGTGGTGCTGAGGCAGACCTCTCCTTCCCCAAGGACTCCCATATGGCCGCCCAGGCATGCGCCGCAGGTGGCCGTCGTCCACGCCGCACCCGCCGCGAGAAACGTCCTGATCAGGCCTTCCTTCTCGGCCTGGATCGCGACCTGATGCGACGAGGGCGTGATGATCAGCCGGCAACCGTCCGCGACCTTGTGGCCTTCGAGGACCGCGGCCGCCCGGCGCAGGTCGGTGATGCGCGAATTCGTGCACGAGCCGATAAACACCTGGTCGAGACGCGTGCCGAGGACCTCGGACAGTGGCGCGTAATTGTCGGGCGACATGGGTTTGGCGACGCCGAGCTCCACCGCGGCCGCGTCGAACTCGAAGACTTTCTCGTACTCGGCATCGGGATCGGAGAAGACCGGCGTGTACGGCCGCTTGGCGCGCCCGTCGAGATATTCCTTGGTGACCTCGTCGAACTCGAGGATCCCATTCTTGGCGCCCGCCTCGATGGCCATGTTGGTGATCGTCAGGCGCGCCTCCATGTCGATGTGCTTGAGCGTCTCGCCCACGTGCTCCATCGCCTTCGACCTCGCGCCGTCGACGCCGATCTTGCCGATGACGTAGAGGATCA
>DASWGF010000279.1:0-8808 GCA_036393875.1 Candidatus Dormiibacterota bacterium | reverse complement strand
GTCACGCTGCCGGCGCTGAAGGGCGCGCCGTCGACGACGAGGCTTCCGCTCGCATCGATGTCCTGGGCGATTCCCTCCACGATTCGATCAGGCAGCTCGACGCGAACCCTCTTGCCGATGGTGTCGGACAGGTTGCGCCAGCGGGCCAGAACCTGTTCGGCCGGCGTTGTGCTCCAGCGCTCCATCGCGGGACGCAGCCGCTCCAGCAGCTGATCGCGAGACTCATCGAGCTGCGCCGCGCCCTCGGGCGCCCATGTCAGGTTGATCCCGATTCCGCAGATGGCCCTCGCAGGCGAGGCTTCGACGAGGATCCCGCCGATCTTGCGACCATCCAGGAGCAGATCGTTAGGCCACTTCAAGCGCACGCCTCGACCGCAGGCCTCGGCGGCGGCCACTCCGGCTGCGAGGCTGAGCAGGGGATTCGGCGCTAGCACGAAGGACACCAGCAAAGCAGCGCCACGCGGGGCCTCCCAACTGTGCGAAGACCTGCCGCGGCCCGCGGTCTGATGGTCCGCCACCACCACCGAGCCGATCGGCATCTCCCGAGCCACGTCCTGGGTCGAGGTCACCGTGCCGAGTCGGACGATCATGGGCTGCTCCAATGGGCCCTTAAGCTAGCGTCATGAGGATCCGCGCCGCCACTCTTCTGATCGTGATGCTGCTGACGGTGTTGGTGCTCGCCCTGATGTTGTTCAGCGCGGTCGCCACCTTTGACGGCCGCAGCCTCGTGGCGTTGTGCGTGGTCCTCGTCGCAGCGGCGGCGGGGGGCATCGGCTTCAGCTGGAAGCGTTATTACCGGCGCTGAGTTCAGATAGACATGCTCCGGCTTGGATACAAGGCCTCGGCCGAGCAGTTCGCCCCACGCACGCTCCTCGATTTCGCGGTTGAAGCCGAACGAATCGGCTTCGACAGCGTTTTCGTGAGCGACCACTTCCAACCGTGGCGCGATTCCGACGGCCACGCGCCGTTCGCATTCGCGTGGCTCGCGGCCACCGGTGAGCGCACAAAGCGCGTGCTGCTCGGCACGTCGGTGGTCACGCCCACCTTCCGCTATCACCCGGCCATCGTCGCGCAGGCATTTGGGACGTTGGGCTCCTTCAACCCAGGCCGCGTGATCCTTGGTGTCGGCACCGGCGAGCACCTCAACGAGGGCGCCCTCGGCATTGCGTGGCCCGACAACAAGGAGCGGTTCGCGCGCCTGCGCGAAGCCGTCAAGCTCATCAAGATGCTGTGGACCGAGCAGAGCGTGACGTTCGACGGCGAGTACTACCACACGCACAATGCGACGATTTACGACCGGCCGGCGGAGCCGATTCCGATCTACGTCGGAGCGGGGGGCCCGCTGGTCGCGAAATACGCGGGACGCGCGGGCGATGGGCTCATCTGCACGTCAGGCAAGGGCATGGAGCTCTACTCCGAGCAGCTGCTGCCGGCGTTCGCCGAAGGCGCCGCGGCGGACGGGCGCGACAGTTCAGCGCTCGACAAGATGATCGAGGTCAAAGTCTCCTACGACACCGATCGCGAGCGCGCGCTGGAAGACACCAAGATCTGGGCTGCGCTGGCGTTGCCCGCGGAGGCCAAGGCCGGGGTCGACGATCCGCGTGAGATGGAGAGGCTCGCACGCGAGGTCGAGGGCGTTGCCCACCGGCGCTGGCTGGTGTCGAACGACCCTGATGAGCACCTGGAACAGCTGAGGCCCTACGTCGAGCTTGGATTCAACCACCTGGTCTTCCACGCGCCCGGTAACGATCAGGCTCGATTCCTGAAGCTTTACGCCTCGCAGGTCCTCCCCAGGATCCGTGAGCGGTGGGGAAACCGATGAACACGTGGGTCGTGGTCCTCGTCAAGGACTTCGACTCCGCCAAACAGCGATTGGGGCCTGCGTTAGACCCAGCCAAGCGCAGAGCCCTGGCGCGTCGTAATGCCACCCGCGCGATTCGCGCCGCGGCGGCAGGTGAGCGGCGCCTGGTGGTGGCGGGCAGCGACGAGGCTGCCGCACTGGCTGTCGATCTGGGCGCCGAGGTCCTGGTCGAGCCGCGGCAGGAAGGCCAGAATGTCGCGGCGCAGCGTGGCATCGGGCACGCGCTCGACGGCGGCGCCGCCAGCGTGCTCTTGCTGTCGAGCGATCTACCGCTCGTGACCAAGAGGTCGGTGCGCGAGCTGCTGGACGTCGCGGGCCGTCTCGCCCCGCCTGCGGTCGTAGCCGTGCCCGCCGCCGGCCGCGGAGGCACGAACGCGCTGTACCTGCACCCGCCACGCGCCATCGGGCTGCATTTCGGGGCCGATTCGCTGTCCGCGTTCGAGCGCGAGGCGCACAGCAGGGGTGTGCAGTTCGTGATTCATCGCTCGCCCGCAATGGCGCTCGACCTGGATGAGCCGGCCGACCTCGTGCGGCTGCATCGCGCGGTGTGAACACCCTCGAGCTCTTGGCCGTGGAAGGCCTCCCCGAGGTCCGTCCCGGCGACGACCTCGGCGACCTGATCAGCTCGAAGGCCAAGCTCAAAGCGGCAGACGTGCTCGTGGTCGCCCAGAAGGTCGTGTCGAAGTCGGAGGGCAAGCTGCGCAGCCTCGTCATGGTCGAAGCCGGCGCCGAGGCCAAGCGCATCGCTGCGCAGCTCATCAACTTGCCAGACCCGCGCCTGGTCCAGGTCGTCCTGGACGAGAGCGTGCGCGTGCTTCGATCTCAACGGGTGCTGATCACCGAGACGCGCCATGGATTTGTTTGCGCCAACTCGGGGGTCGACCAGTCGAATGTGGGTGAGCCCGACGTCGTGACTCTGCTGCCGGATGATCCGGACGCGAGCGCGCGGCGCATCCGGGAACGCATCAAGGAGCGGGCCGGCGTCGACGTCGGCGTCATCGTGTCAGACACGTTCGGCCGCCCGTGGCGGCTGGGCATCGTCAATGTGGCCCTCGGGGTCGCAGGCCTTCCGGCGCTGATCGACCTGCGCGGCACACCGGACGACGCTGGCAGGGACATGCATGCCACCGTGCTCGCGATCGCGGACGACCTGGCTTCGGCGGCGGGCCTGGTCATGCGCAAGACCGCGCGGGCGCCGGTCGTCGTAATTCGCGGCCTGGTGCTCGAGGGTGACGGCCATGGTCGGGACCTCATTCGGCCGGCGGCCGAAGACGTGTTCCGGTGAGGACTGTCGTGCTGGCCGGCGGCACCGGAGGCGCCAAGCTGGCTGCGGGCTTCCAGTCAATGCTGCCGCCGGGCGATCTCGCGGTGATCGCCAACACCGCCGACGACGACGAGTTCTGGGGACTTCTGGTCAGCCCCGATGTCGATGCGACGATCTACCGCCTTGCGGGAGTGTTTGACGAGTCGGTCGGGTACGGCCAGAAGGGGGACACCTTTCTGACGCTCGAAGCGCTCGGACGCCTGGGCGAGCCAACGTGGTTTCGAATCGGCGATCGGGACCTGGCCACGCATGTGCTTCGCTCGCAGATGCTCAACAGCGGCTGCCGTCTGACCGAGACCTCGCTCGAACTGTGCCGGCGGTTCGGATTGGCGTCGCACGTTCTTCCGATGACCGACGACAAGGTGCGCACGCGCTTCGTTACAGACCGCGGGACGCTTTCTTTCCAGGAGTACTTCGTGCGTGAACGCCTCGCGCCCGCCCTGCACTCGATCGACATCGCCGGCGCCGACGCGGCGGAATCGACTCCGGAGGCGACCGCCGCGCTCGTTGACGCTGACCTCGTGGTCATCGGTCCGTCGAACCCGCTCATCTCCATCGAACCGATTCTCAAGGTGATCGGAGGGCAGCTGCATCGCGAGCGCACAGTGGCGGTAACCCCGATCGTTGGCGGCGCCGCGCTCAAAGGCCCGACGGTGGAGATGCTTCGGGCGCTCGGATTCGATGCGTCGCCTCTCGAGGTTGCTCGCCGCTACGCACACGTGGCGGGGATGTTTGTCCTCGACAATCGCGACAAGGGCGTGGCCCGCGAAATCGAGGCGATGGGTTATCGGGCGATCTTGTGCGACACGGTCATGGCTGATGGCGGCGCGGCGCTCGCGAAGGCGATCTCGGCGGCTTTTTAGCGCTCCTCAGGTGACGTGGGAGTTGGCCACCATGACCACGACCCCGATCAGCACCATGACGAGCCCAACGACCAGCACCGCGTACTGAGCGATCGCGATCGCCGCGCTGGGCCTCTTGATCTCTTCGCCCGCTTCGTCTCCCGGCATGAGACCGGTGGACAGCTGCCAGGGAGCTCCTTCGGCCTGCTTCTCCCTTTCCTTGTCTTTCTTGGATTTCTTCTTGCCTGACTCGGTCTCGGCCGAGCCTGCCTTGCTGTCTCCGACAATCGACCAAGCTGCGCCCGCCCCTGCGGGAGTCGACACCGGCGGCTCGATTGGCGCGGGTCTCTCAACAGGCTGGACCGCGGCGGGAGCCCACTCTTCCTCTGGCGCGGGAGGCGGCGGTGTGTATGCCGGTTCTGAGGGCGCAAACGGGGGCGGTGCCGGTGAGGGCGGCGGCGCCACGGCTGGTCCGACGTCCCATGTCATTTCGGCTGGGCCCTGCGGCGGCGCTGCAAGTCCGGGTCCGGCCGCAGAAGGCCCCCACGTGGCTGTCGGCGCGGCGGTTTTGGCCTCCATTCCTGGAGCGGCATACGTCTGCTCGACTTGAGCCTCGGCTTCTTTTCCGGCGTGTTTGCCGGTGGGCGCAAGCGTGCGCTGGCGGGCCGCGCGCACCTTGCGCTCGATCTGCCCGCGTCGCGCCGAGTACATCGACTTCGTCTGCACCGACCTGTGGCGCATCACGAAGACCACCGCGACGATCCCGATCAAAGCGACGAGCGGTCCTGCCGCTATCTCGACCAGACCCAGCATAGGGGCCGATTATCCGTGATCGGTCGACGATCGGTGCATGTGTGACAATCGCCGCCGTGGCTCTTTATGACCGGCTTCAAACCGAGCTCGTCGAGGCACGGAGGCGCCGCGACGAACTTGCGTTGAACACACTCGCGCTTCTCAAAAGCGAGGTCGTGCGGGCGACCAAGGAGGCAGGCGCGAGCGGGTCCATCGACGATGGTCTCGTCGAGCGCCTCGTCCGCAAGGAGGTCAAGCGCCGCCAGGACGCGATCGACGCATATCGCAAGGGCGGGCGCGAAGAGGCCGCCCGGCGTGAGGAGGCCGAGATGGCCCTCCTGCGCACGTATCTGCCGGTGGGGATGACGGCTGAGCAGGTTGAAGCGGAGGTCCGGGCTGTGATCGACGAGCTGAAGCCGGAAGGTCCGAATGCATTCGGCGCTGTCATGAAAGCCGCGACCGCGCGACTTGCTGGACGCGCCGAAGGGGCCCAGGTCGCAACCGCGGCGCGCAAGCTCCTTGCCTCCTAAGGCGAAGAAAAAGAAAGCGCCGCCGCTGCCCCGCTTGCCTCGCGGGGCGCGGACTCGTGCCCTGTTGACGGTGGAGCGTCTCCGCGAGCTGTATCCGGCCGTGACCGAGCTGGCGCACGAGAATCCGTTCCAGCTGCTGACCGCGACGATCCTGTCGGCGCAGACGACCGACAAGATGGTGAACCTCGTGACGCCGAAGCTCTTCGCCCGGTACCCGACCGCCTTCGACCTCGGCGCCGCAGACCCGGCGGAGGTCGAGACGATCGTCAAGCCCACCGGCTTCTATCGGGTCAAGGCGCGGCGAATCATCGCGGCGAGCCGGAAGTTGGTGGAGCTGTTCGGCGGGGAGGTGCCGGCCAGCATGGAGGGCTTGCTCCAGGTTCCGGGTATCGGTCGCAAGACGGCCAACGTGATCCTGGGCGCCGGGTTCAGTGTGCCGGGATTTGCGGTCGACACGCACGTGATCCGTCTCACCAACCTTCTCAAGCTCGTGTCGACGCGAGACCCGGTCAAGATCGAGCGGCAGGTCATTTCGATGGTGCCGCCCGAGGAGTGGACCGGGTTGTCGCTGCGCCTGATCCTGCACGGGCGCCGGGTGTGCATCGCGCGCCGCCCGCGGTGCGAGGAGTGCATCCTCAACGACTTCTGCCCGTCGTCGACCACGCGTCCGAAGCACCGGGCGCGCGCTTCGAAAACCTGACATACCTCTTGGGGGCCCTCCCCTGATTTCCGGTTCCCTCCCCCAACCGGCCGACCTGCGGCGTATTCAAATCGAATTGCAAACCTTCGCCAACCCAGGTCGTTAAGACGGCCACGAACATTTGTTCTATCATCCGGTGTGATGGCCGTCCCGGAGCCGCGCCTGGCCGATGTCGAGTACCTCGAGGTGCAGTGCAAATCCGCCCTGAACCCGGTCAAGGGCATGGGTTTCGGATGGTCGCTCAACCCGTACACCGGCTGCGAGCACCGATGCGCTTTCTGTTACGTCCGCGCCTTCGAGCGCCGGGCTGACCGGCCTTCCGACGACCGCTACGGGCGCACAGTCCGCGTCAAGGTCAACGTCGCCGCCGTGCTGCGAAGCGAGGTGTCGCGCAAGTCCTGGCGGAAGGAAACGGTCGTCATCGGGGCTGCCACCGATCCTTACCAGCCGGCGGAGGGTCGCTTCAAGCTGACCCGCCAATGCCTCGAGGTGCTGCGCGATTTCTCCAACCCAGCCGCGATGATCACCCGAGGTCCCATGATCGTCCGCGACCTCGACGTCCTGACCGAGCTTGCGCGGCGCGCCCAGCTCCACATCACGTTCAGCATCCCCACCGTCGACGACGACATCTGGAGACGCACCGAACCGGGCACGGCGCATCCAAAGCAGCGGCTGCGCGCCATCGAGAAGCTGGTGGGCGCTGGGATCGACGTGGGCGTGGGCATGGCCCCCATCCTCCCCGGCCTCTCCGATCGCCCTGATCGCCTCGAGGCCGTCGTCAAGGCAGCCCGAGCCGCCGGCGCCACTGGGCTGTGGGCCGGCATGCTGCACCTCAAGGACGGAACCCGTGAGCACTTCATGGCCGTGCTCGGGAAGCACTGGCCGGAGCTGGTGCCCCGCTACGAACAGGCCTATCGAGATCGCGCCTACCTACCGCCGGCCTTCGGCAAGCCGACGATGAACGCCGTGGCCCGGCTCCGAGCAGTGCACGCTGTCGTGGACCGGCGTCGGATCGTCCTCGAGCCTCCGCCGCCACCCGAACAACTGTCCCTTCTGAACTAGCTGCACTAGGATTTCGCACATGCGGAGTCCCATCGACGTGCTGTCGGGAAGAATCGGCGGTTTCACGAAGGCCGAGATCGCCCGGCGGACCGTGCCCTGCTACAAGCACGTCATCGAAAAGGACGGCGAACAGCTCTCGCTGTGCATGCTCGTCGACTCGGGCAAGCTCTATCGGCTCCCTGACGAGGGACTCAAGGGCATCAAGAGCCTCGCAATCAAGGCGCGTTATCTGCGCGGCGAGATGGAGCACCTCCGCCTACGTGAGTTCCAGCCTGGACTGTGCCGCTATGTCGACCGAACAGAAAAAGCCGGCTGAGTCGCTGGTCCAGGGCCTGCTCGCGGAAAAGCGCGAGCTGAAAGTCCAGCTCGAGCGCGTGCGCATGGAGCTGGCCGAGACCCGCGAGGGTTCCTCGGGACCAGATCCGAGGTTGAAGGACCTGGAGGTCGAGGTCGAGCGCTTGCGGCATCAGCTGGCCACCGCTCGGGCGGACGCGAATGTTCTACGCGAGGAGCGGGACGAGCTCCGTGCGGGCATCGAGAAGGCGCTGGAGCAGATCGCGGACCTCTCTGTAGAGGCCTGAAATGGAAGAGGCCCCGTCCAAGCGGGGCCTCCATCGAGCTCACAAAGATGTGATTACTTGGCCCAGCTCTCCACCATCGGAACGTATGTCGCAGCCAGTGGGCCTACGACCGGGTAGTTGACGCGTGCGCCGTTGGCCTGAAGGGCCATGATCAGCCCGACCAGCCAGATCACAAACCAGACCACGCCCCAAAGCAGGACCAGGACTCCAAGCGATGCGACCGCGACGGCGATGACGTAGAGAACGATGTAGACGACGAGGGCGGCGCCATGGATGATCGTCGCCTCCGCGGCGTTGTACTTGACGTCGGGGTCGTCCTTGCCAACGAAAAGAAAGATCAGGCTCCCGATGGGTGGTAACAAGGCCCAGGCCAGAGTCGTGTAGAGGTTCTTGTTGCTCCCCACAGCGCTCGGCCCACCAGTTGGAACCGGCTGTCCTGGAGGCGGGGGCGGGATCTGCGACATGGAAACCCTCCTGCAAAAGCTGATCGGTGCGCGCCGATTATGGGTCGGTGGCACTCAAAACGCCATAGCCCCGACCGATCGTCGCCAGCGTGACTGCCGCCGAACCTTTCTCTGCTAGTCTCGCGGCGAGATGACCGATTCCGGTCAAGCCCCGAAAATTCCGCCCGACCCGCAGCCGCCCGCGGTGCCCGACTGGGCGCCCACGCAAGCTCCGGGATCGGCGGCGCCGCCGGCTGCGCCAACCCCCGATCCATATGCCGTCGAAGCCACCATGCGCCTGATCCCGATCCAGCACGTCCCGCCGCCGGCTACCTCGGCGCCACCATCTCCGACTACGCCGACGCCGCCGCCGGCGGAACCAGCGCCACCAGTCGCAACTGAGAGGCGGATCGGCAAATACATCATCAAGAGGGAGCTAGGTCGCGGCGGGATGGGCGCCGTCTACCTGGCCGAACAGCCAGGGCTCGGGCGTGAGGTCGCGATCAAGGAGCTCATCCTGTCCGCGGTCGCGGATCCAACGGCCCTGAAGCGATTCATGCAGGAAGCGCAGGTCATGGCCCGAACGAGCCACCCCAACCTGGTCCAGGTCCACGACCTCGAACAGATGGGGGATGCGAACTACATCGTGCTCGAGTTCGTGCGCGGGAAATCG
>DASWGF010000278.1:0-6247 GCA_036393875.1 Candidatus Dormiibacterota bacterium | reverse complement strand
TGATCGACAACGGCCGCCGCGGCCGTGCCATCACCGGCACCGGCAATCGCAAGCTGAAGTCACTGTCCGACATGCTCAAGGGCAAGCAGGGCCGGTTCCGCCAGAACCTGCTCGGCAAGCGCGTGGACTACTCGGGCCGCTCGGTCATCGTTGTCGGCCCCGAGCTGAAGCTCCACGAATGCGGCCTGCCCAAGAAGATGGCGCTCGAGCTCTTCAAGCCGTTCGTCATGCGCGAGCTCGTCAACAAGGGCTACACGACCAACATCAAGTCCGCCAAGCGCATGGTCGAGCGCAGCCGCACTGAGGTCTGGGACGTCCTCGACGAGGTCATCCGCGACCACCCGGTGCTGCTCAACCGCGCCCCAACCCTGCACCGCCTGGGCATCCAGGCTTTCATGCCCGTGCTCGTCGAAGGTTCGGCGATCCAGATCCACCCGCTCGTTTGCGCCGCGTTCAACGCGGACTTCGACGGCGACCAGATGGCTGTGCACGTACCGCTGTTCAGCGGCGCCATCGCCGAGGCCAAGAACCTGATGATGTCCTCGCAGAACATCCTGTCGGCAGCCGACGGCCACCCGGTGGTGGCGCCCACGCAGGACGTCGTCCTCGGCTGCTACTGGCTGACCGCGACCCGCGGCGACATGCCGTCGGGCGATGCGGTCACCAAGCTGCGCACCTACAGCTCGGAGAACGAGGTCGTCCTCGCGCTCGAGAGCAAGGTGGTCAAGCTGCAGGAATGGATCCGCGTCCGGATCGGAACCGAGCTGATCGTCACCACGGCCGGCCGTGTGGTCTTCAACCAGTCACTGCCCGTCGGCAAGGCGCCGATGGAAGCAACGATGCAGGCGCTGGCGTTCCAGAACGCGCACTTCGATCGCAAGTTGCTGCGCACCCTGGTCGCGGAGCTGTATCGCCTGTATGGCAGCGACACCACCGCAATCGTCGTCAACGACATCAAGCGGCTCGGGTTCCGCTACGCCACCCAGGCCGGGATCACCGTGTCGGCGATGGACATCCCGCACCCCGACACGAAGTGGGAGATCATCCACAGCACCGAGAAGGAAGTCGCCGAGGTCGAGCGGATGTACCGCCGCGGCGTCATGACCGATGACGAGCGCTATCGCAAGGTCATCGAGCTCTGGCAGAACGCCTACGAGCGGGTCGGCAACGCGACCGAGGAGGCCTTCGACAAGTTCAGCCCGATCTGGATGATGATGGGCTCGGGCGCCCGCGGAAACATCCAGCAGATCCGCCAGCTCGCGGGCATGCGTGGCCTGATGGCCGACCCCACGGGCCGGATCATCGACCTGCCCATCATGGCCAACTTCACCGAGGGCCTCACCGTGCTCGAGTACTTCATCTCGACCCACGGCACGCGCAAGGGCCTTGCCGACACCGCCCTCCGCACCGCCGACTCCGGATACCTGACGCGCCGCCTCGTGGACGTCGCGCAGGACGTGATCGTGCGCATCGAGGACTGCGGCACCACCAACGGCATCTGGGTCCGCGACATCACCCCGGAGCGGGCCAAGACCGACCCCATTTACGAGAAGATCGCGGGCCGGGTCGCGGCGGAGGACATCTCCGTCGGCGGCAAGGTGCTCGTACCCTCCGGCACGTCGATCACCGACGAGAACGCTCGCAAGATCATCGCCGCAAGCGTCCCGGTCAAGATGCGTTCCGTGCTCGTGTGCGAGGCTCGCGAGGGCGTCTGCCGCACGTGCTACGGGCGAAACCTGGCTACCGGCAAGGTCGTCGAGATCGGGGAGGCGGTGGGCGTCATCGCCGCCCAGTCGATCGGCGAGCCTGGCACCCAGCTGACCATGCGCACTTTCCACACCGGCGGCGTGGCCGGCGTGGACATCACCCAGGGCCTTCCGCGCGTCGAAGAGCTCTTCGAGGCTCGCATCCCGAAGGGCAAGGCCATCATCTCCGAGATCGACGGGGAGCTCGAGATCATCCGTCAGGAGGGCTCGCGAAAGGTGCGCGTGATCTCCAGGGAGGAGTTCGAGGTCTCCTACCCGCTCGACGCCAAGATGACCCCGACCGTCAAGAGCAAGGACGACGTCATGGAGGGCCAGGAGCTGGCCCGCGACGCCAAGGGCAACGCCGTCAAGACCCGGCACGCCGGGAAGGTGACGGTGTCGACGAAGGACATCACGGTTCGGACGCTGGACGAGGAGGTGCGCGAGTACGCGATCCCGCACCAGGTCCGCATCCGGCCGGAGCTCGACCGCCGCGACGCCCAGAAGGTGCTCATCAAGGCCGGCCAGCAGATCACAGAGGGATCGATATCACCGCAGGAGCTGCTCCACATCCTCGGCAAAGAGGCGGTCCAGACGTTCCTGGTCGACGAGGTCCAGAAGGTCTACCGCAGCCAGGGCGTGGACATCAACGACAAGCACATCGAGGTGATCGTGCGGCAGATGATGCGGAAGGTCCGCGTCGACTCTGCCGGCGACACCGGCCTGCTCCCGGGCGAGATCGTCTCGCAGTGGGAGTACGAGGAGGGCAACGCGAAAGCTCTGGCGGAGGGCGGCGAGCCGGCCACCGCCCAGACCGTGCTGCTCGGGCTCATCAAGGCCGCCCTGAACACCACCTCGTGGCTATCGGCGGCGTCGTTCCAGGAGACCACCCGCGTGCTCACCGAGGCCGCGATCAGCGGCAAGGTGGACCGCCTGCGCGGGCTCAAGGAGAACGTGATCATCGGCAAGCTCATCCCCGCCGGGACCGGGCTCGACTACTACAAGAAGCAGCGCGAGCAGGCCGCCAGGATCCTGGAAGAGGAGCCGATCGACCTGGAGACGCTGTCGGTCTAGGAACCGCTACTAGAAGAGCAAACAGGAGGGGCCGCCCGAGGCGGCCCTTCTCTTTTTATAGGCCCTACACAATCGCGCCGATTTGGGTTACAGTCAGCCTACGTGCACAGGGGGCGCCCGCCAGGGTTGCCCCTTCTTGTTTGTAGGCGGCGCTGGATATCATGTCTGCGGTGTCCTTCACTCGTGGGCGAGTTCGCGCCGTCGCGCTGGCGGTGCTCGCAGCGGCCATCGCCACCGCCTGCAACCCCACCGCCCCGCTCACACAGGGTCCGCGCCCGGCCAAGGACCAGACGCTCCGAGTCCTGCTGGACGACCAGCCGCCGACGCTCGATCCCGGCCAGACCCAGTACCCGTACGAGACGGCGGTGCTGCGCACGATCTCCGAGCCGCTGCTCAAACCCACGGCCGATCTCAAGGGAGTGACGCCGGCCGCGGCACAGTCCTACGACGTGACGAACAACGGGACCGTCTATGTATTCCAGCTGCGCAAGACCGCTCAGTACTGGGACGGCACCCCCGTCAAGGCGCAGGACTTCGTGTACGCGTGGCAGCGGCTCATCGATCCCCGTCTCGCGGCGCCCAACGGCCCGTTCTTCGCCGCCGCCATCCTCAACGGGGAACAGGTCTCGGGGCTGGACCCTCAGCGGGACGCGTCGCAAATTCCGACGGCGCTCGGCACCCTCGGGTTGAAGGCGGTTGACGACTTCACCGTGCAGGTCACCCTGTCGCATCCGAACCCCGCGTTCGTATGGCTCGCCGCGATGCCGGCCGGCGGGCCGATCCGGCAGGACGTGGTGACGAAATATGCCGACAAGTGGGCGGGCTCACCGGATTCGCTCGTCACCAACGGACCGTTCCGCGTCACCGAGATGGTCCCCAACGTTCACCTGACCGTGGTCCCCAACACGCACTACTGGGGCACCAAACCGAAATTGACATCGATCACATTCGACGTCGTCAACGATGGGGCCGTCGCGCTGGCCAAGTACAAGAACGGCGAGCTGGACGAGATCGACGTACAGCCCGCTCAGGCTGCGGCCGTCGCGGGCGATGCGCATCTCAATGTGGACCTCGTGAAGGCGCCGGCCCTGTCGGTCTTCTGGATCGTGTTTCGCCTCGACCAGGCGCCCTTGGACAACGTGAAGGTGCGCCAGGCGATCGCGGCCGCGATCGACCGCGACGCCTTCATCGCGCAGATCTTCCAGGGCCAGGGATTGCCCGCCCAGACCTTCATTCCCAAGGGCATGCGCGGCTACGCTCCCGACCTCGGCTCTACGCAGACGTTCGACGTCGCGCGCGCGCGGGCCACGTTCGCGGCATCGGGTGCGAGCGCCAAAGACTTCACCGCGGTCAAGTTTTCCTATGACCAGTCGTCTGACTTCAGCAGGGCCACGGCCAAGTTCATCCACGACCAGCTGAAGACGAACCTTGGTGTGGACATCACCCTCGAGGCGCTCGACAGCACCACGCTGGGCTCCCACCTGGACACCGGTGACTTTCAAATCGCGGGCCCGCTCGGCTGGATGGCGGACTATCCGGATCCGTCGGACTGGTTCGGCATCTTCCTGACGACCAGCTCGAACAACTTCGCCTTCTATCAGAACAAGCAGTACGACAGCTTCGTGAGGGCCGCCGGTTCGGACATCGAACCCGACCGTCGTGCGCAGGAGTACAAGCAGGCCCAGAGCATGCTGGCGAACGACGTCCCTGTCGCTTTCCTCGCACAGCCGGTGAGCTGGTATTTGGTCCGGCCGTACGTGCGCGGCGTGACGACGACCTCCGTTGACGAGTGGCCCGGCGCCCTATTCCCAGCGCAGATCTACATCGCCGCCCACTGATCGTCAGGTCGCCGTGGGCGCCGGCTGCACCGCGAACACCCGGTAACCCTTCTTGGACTTGAGGCGCTGCACTTCGTGGCCCTCGGAAGCCAGCCAGGCCGCCAGGGAATCAGAGCCGAGGTTGCGCTGCACGACCAGGTAGGCGGACCCGCCCGGCGCGAGCCGCGCCAGCCAGTGCAAGAGCAGCGCGTGCAACGGCAGCTTGCCAATCCGGACGGGCGGGTTGGAGTAGATGGCCGCGAACCGGATGTCGGGTGGAACCTCGTCCGGAAGGCAGGCGGTCACGTTGGCCGTGCCGGCCGCGCGGGCGTTGGCGCGCGTCAGTTCGAGCGCCCGCTCGTTGACGTCCACCGCCCAGACGCGGGCCTGGGGCGCTTGCCTGGCCAGGGCGATGGCGATCGGGCCATAGCCGGAGCCGAGATCGAGGATTTCCCCGTTGGGCGGCGGGGCAGGCGCCTCGCGAAGCAGCGCCAGCGTGCCGAGGTCCACGGCCCTCGAGCCGAAGACCCCCCTGTCCGCCTGGAGCTCGATGGCGAGCTCGCCGACGTGGAGGAACACCGTCCGCGGCCTCGAGGGGGCGACCGGCGTGGGGTCGAAGTAGTGACTCGATCCCGGCCTGACTGAGGAGGGCCGGTTTTTGGGTATACTCATCGTTTGTCGCCCCATCGGCTACTGCCGCGTGGGCTTCGAGCGTTCATCAGCCGTCAATACCCGTCACCAGGAGAATCGTTTGCCAACCATCCAGCAGCTTGTCCGCTTCGGGCGTCGTGCGGCCAGGCCGAAGTCTAAGGCGCCGGCGCTCAAGGGCTCACCGCAGAGGCGGGGAGTCTGCGTGCGCGTCTATACCCAGACCCCCAAGAAGCCGAACTCGGCGCTCCGCAAGGTTGCCCGCGTCCGGCTGACCACCGGGATCGAGGTCACCGCCTACATCCCCGGGATCGGTCACAACCTCCAGGAGCACTCCGTGGTGCTCATCCGCGGCGGCCGCGTCAAGGACCTGCCCGGCGTCCGCTACCACATCATCCGCGGCACCCTCGACACCGCCGGCACCAAGAACCGCAAGAAGGCACGCTCCAAGTACGGCGCCAAGCGGGAAAAGAGCAAGGCGGCGGCCTGATGCCTCGCCGCAGCCGCCCAGTCAAGCGTGTCATCGCGCCCGATCCCGTCTACCAGTCGGAGGCGATCGCCAAGTTCGTGAACGTGGTCATGAGCCGGGGCAAGCGTTCGACCGCCGAGAAGGTGGTCTACGACGCGCTTTCGCGCGCCAGCAAGCAAGCCAAGAAGGAGCCGCTCGAGGTGTTCGAGTCGGCGCTGCGCAACGCCACCCCGCTGCTCGAGGTGAAGCCTCGCCGCGTCGGCGGCGCCACCTACCAGGTCCCCGTCGAGATCCGGCCCGAGCGCCGGCTTGCCCTCGCCCGCCGCTGGATCGTGCGTTTCGCGCGGCAGCGAGGCGGGAAGAGCATGTCTGAGAAGCTCGCGTTCGAGATCCTCGACGCCGCCCAGAACACGGGCGGGGCGGTCAAGCGCAAGGAAGAAACCCACCGGATGGCGGAAAGCAACAAGGCTTTCTCCCATTTCCGGTACTGATTT
>DASWGF010000277.1:0-2934 GCA_036393875.1 Candidatus Dormiibacterota bacterium | reverse complement strand
TGTTCGCGCTCTTTGCCAACAAGCGCGGAATCGTGCTGGGTGATGCACAGTACAGGGTCGCTGCGGCGCTGACTCTCGGCATGGCGTCGATCGCGATCTTGGGTTACTCGATGACTGTGGCGAGAGATCGGGAAAAGGGAGGGCGGATTCAATCGGTCGTCGCAACACCAGCCACCGCCGCCGCCTGTGACAGTAGCTTGTCAAGCGCTTCGGCGGGGCTGTCCCAGCCGAGCGTTTTTCGGGGGCGGTAGTTCATCTCTGCCGCTACCTTGTCGAGGTCGTCCAGGGTGTAAGGGCTGACGTCGGTCCCTTTCGGAAAGTATTGGCGGAGTAGGCCGTTTGTGTTCTCGTTGGAACCCCGCTGCCACGGCTTGGCCGGGTCGCAGAAGTAGATCTCGAGTCCAGTCGCCAGCTTGATCTCGGTGTGCCTGGACATTTCGTGGCCGCGATCCCAGGTCAGCGACTTCCACAGCACGCGCGGCAGCCGCTTGGTGGCGGCGAGCATAGCCTCCTCGACATCGACTGCGTTGTGACCGCGAGGGAGGTGGAGCAGCATCAGGAACCGCGTCTTGCGCTCGACCAGCGTCCCGATGGCGGACTTGCCGTTCTTGCCGAGTAGCAGGTCCCCTTCCCAGTGACCAGGTACCGCCCGGTCCTCCACCTCAGCTGGGCGCTCGCTGATGCTGACCATGCCCGGGATCCGTCCCCGACGCTCGCTGCCTTTGCGATGGGGTCGACGCAAAGCCCGGCCAGTACGCAAGCAGACCGCGAGCTCGCGACGAAGGGCGCCGCGGCCTTGAACGTAGATCG
Organism: Candidatus Dormiibacterota bacterium; assembly: GCA_036393875.1. GTDB lineage: Bacteria > Chloroflexota > Dormibacteria > Dormibacterales > Dormibacteraceae > UBA10449. Next base: position 2,124 of record DASWGF010000277.1, on the reverse strand, counting down.
ACTGGTAGATGGTCTCGTGCGACACCCACATCTCCGGTTGCGAGGGGAACTCGCGCTTGAGTTGAGCGGCGATTTGCTCCGGACTCAGCCTAGATGTGAGTTTGGCCTGAACGACTTGGCGGAGCGAACCCTTGGTCTTGAGTTTGGCTGGCTTTGACCGCCGCGCCATTCGCTCGGCTCTGGCTTGCGCCTGGCTCGGCCGATAGGTCCACGGCCTCCTGACAGCCAAGCCATGCGCCGGCCGGTGGTGACGCGCCCGATACAACTGGTGCCACATATTCCGGCGCAGCTCGCGCTGAATCGTCGACGGCGCCCGACCCAGACTCCTGGCTATCAGCCGGATGGAGTCGCCGCGTTCCACGCCGGCAAGAATCTCCTCTCGTTCCCGGAACGACAAAGACCGACCGGTTTGCTTGGCTGTGACGTAGGCAGGAACCACGCCGCCAGCCTGACGGAACCACCTCAGTCCCGCCTTGCCCTTGTAGCCGACCTTGGTTGCGGCTTCCTCTCTCGACGTTCCGCCACGAACCAACAACCAGAATTGCGTGAGGACTTGCCGACCTGCAAACGCTGTCATCGCCTGACCTCTTCAATTCAGAGGTGTTGCGACGACCGATTGAATCCGCCGGCGATCGATACTGCCTTTCATGCCCATTTGGTCGTCGTTGAAGCCCGGGACGCAGCGAGGACCCCTCCGTCCCATCCAATCCGGGTGGGCCCTCGCAGGGGTTACAACAGAGCCTGTTCGGTTTGGGAGTCGAACAGGTGCAGGTTGCGCGTGTCCAGGCCGAGCTTGACCGTGTCGCCGGGGTCCACCTTCATCTTCGGATCCACGCGCGCGGTCACCGAGTCGCCGCCCACCTGCCCGTACAGGAACTGGTCGGAGCCCAGGCGCTCGACGACGTCCACCTTCATATCCATGGTGCTGCCGCCGTCAATGGCCCGATCGGTCACCGCTTCGGGCCGGAAGCCGAGCGTGCCTTTGCCGGCGGGCACCGACTTCGTCAGCCTGACCTCGAAACCCGCGGCCTTGGCGGTGCTGTCGGAGGTCGTGACGGGGACGAAGTTCATGGTCGGGGTGCCGATGAAGCCGGCCACGAAGAGGTTGGCCGGGTGGTCGTAGATGTCTCCCGGCGTCCCCACCTGCTGCAGGATGCCCGCGTTCATGATCGCGATCCGGTCCCCCATCGTCATCGCCTCGACCTGGTCGTGGGTCACGTAGATGAACGTCGTCTCCAGGTCGCGGTGCAGCTTCTGGAGCTCGATCCGGGTCTGGCCCCGGAGCTTGGCGTCGAGGTTGGAGAGCGGCTCGTCGAGCAGGAAGACCCTCGGGTTGCGCACGATCGCCCGCCCCAGCGCCACCCGCTGCCGCTGCCCGCCTGAGAGCGCCCGCGGCTTGCGCTTGAGGAAGTTGTCCAGGCCCAGGATGCGGGAGGCGTTCTTGACCCGCTTCTCGATATCCGGCTTCTTGACCTTCTGCATCTGCAGCGGGAAGGCCATGTTGTCGTAAACGCTCATGTGCGGGTAGAGCGCGTAGGACTGGAAGACCATCGCGATGTCGCGGTCCTTGGCGGCCACGTTGTTGACCACCCGGTCGCCGATCCGGATCTGGCCCTCGGTGATCGTCTCCAGCCCGGCCAGCATCCGCAGCGCGGTCGACTTCCCGCACCCCGACGGACCGACCAGGACCATGAACTCCTTGTCCTTGATCGCGACGTTGAAGTCCTTGACCACGGTGAGGTCGGCCGTGTAGCGCTTGACCACGTGGTCGAACGTGACTGATGCCATCTTTCTCTTATCCCTGCCTCATCCTGGTACCACCTGAACTTTGAGCCCGCTCCCGGCCAGGAAAGCATCGATCGCCTTGGAGTAGTCGTCGAGCGGGAAGCGATTCGTGATCATCGCCTCGGAGTCGATGACTCCCTTCGCCAGCAGCGCAAGCGCACGCTCGAAGCTGTGGAGGACGGCCATAGAGCCGATGATGCGGATCTCGTCGTTGTAGATGCGAAAAGGTGAGATCGACGCGGTGGCGTCAGCGTTCGCGACCCCAAACATCAAGAAGGTGCCACCGCGCGCGACTCGCCGGATGCCGTCCTCGATTGCGGGCACAACGCCGGTGGCGTC
>DASWGF010000276.1:0-2038 GCA_036393875.1 Candidatus Dormiibacterota bacterium | reverse complement strand
ATCACGATGAGCAGGCGAATCGGCCAGCTGAGGACTAGCTGCACAGCCGAAACAGTCTAAGGCGTGAAGGATGGCGCCTACAGAAGGCGCGGTTGTTGAGGTCCAGGGTCGGGCAGGGCGATCCCCAGGTGCCGGTATGCGAGCTCCGTCGCGACCCGGCCCCTCGCCGTTCGAGCCAGAAAGCCGATCTGGATCAGATACGGCTCATGCACGTCTTCGATGGTCTCGGGCTCCTCTGACAGCGACGTGGCGATGGTGTCGAGGCCGACCGGGCCGCCCTTGAACTTGGTGATCAGGGTTGCGAGCAGCTGGCGATCGAGCGGCTCCAGCCCGATGTCATCGATGTCCAGCATCGCGAGCGCGAGCTTGGTCGTTTCGGCTGTGGCCCGTCCGTCGCCCCGCACCTGCGCGTAGTCGCGGACGCGTCGCAGCAGGCGGTTCGCGATCCGCGGCGTGCCGCGCGCGCGCCTCGCGATCTCGGCCACAGCGTCCTCGTGGATCTCGATGTCGAGGATGCGGGCCGAGCGCCGGATGATGCTCTCCAGCTCGGCCTTGCTGTAGAAGTCCAGCCTGTAGACCGCCCCGAAGCGATCACGAAGCGGGCCGCTCAGCAGCCCCTGTCGCGTGGTGGCACCGACGCAGGTGAAATGCGGCAGCGGCAGGGTAGCGGCGCTCGCCCCGACCCCCTTCCCCAGCACCGCGTCGAACCGAAAGTCCTCCAGCGCGGGATACAGAGACTCCTCGACCACGCTGTTGAGGCGGTGGATCTCGTCGATGAAGAAAACGTCGCGGGTCGTGAGGTTGAGCAGGATCGAGCCGAGCGCGCCCTGGTGGTCGATGGCCGGCCCCGAGGAGACCTTGATGGCGACCCCCAGCTCGTTGGCGATGATGTGCGCGAGCGTGGTCTTGCCGAGACCCGGCGGGCCGCACAACAGCACGTGCTCGACCGGTTCGCCGCGCCTGCGCGCCGCCTCCAGCAGAATGCCAAGGTTCTCGCGCACCTGCTGCTGGCCGACGTACTCGGAGAGCATTCGGGGACGCAAGGTGAGGTCGAACTGCTCATCGTCGGTGCGGGCGTCGAGGACGGCGTCCTTCTCGTTCACTTTCTTCCGAGGGCCCTGAGCGCGGTGGCGAGCGCTTCCTGGGTCGAAGGGGATGACTTCCATTCCACGGCCTCCAGCCCGACCCGAGCTTCCTGAGATGAGAAGCCCAGGTTGCGCAGCGCTGACTCGACCGCCTTGGGGACAGCGCCGTCGCCGGCCAGCGCAGCGGCGCGCGGGATGGCCTCGAGCTCCCCGGCCGCGTCCAGCTTCGGCTTCAGCTCGATGATCACCTTGGCGGCCGTGCGCGGCCCGACGCCGCTCGCTCGACGAATCGGTGCTGCATCCTCGCTCACTATCGCTCGCTTCAGCACCTCGAGGCTGGCCGCGCTGAGGATGTTGAGGCCGACCTTGGGTCCGACTCCGTCGACCTGGATGAGCATCTCGAAGAGGTCGAGCTCCTCGACCGACGCGAATCCATAGAGATTGAGCTGATCCTCGCGGACATGGGTGTGAATGTCGAGGTCCACCTGGCCGCCCGGAGCCGGCACCTTCTGCCGAGTCGTTGTGCTGACGCTGACCATGTAGCCAACCCCGCCGACGTCGACCACGACGAAATCGGCACCGGCTCGTTGAACCTTGCCACTGAGGTGCGCGATCAACGTACCGCTGCTCGTGAGAACTGGCGACTGCGGGCGTGGCAGACGGCGATGGCGATGGCGTCGAGCGCGTGGTCGTCGAGCTTGCCCTCGGGCAGCTTGACCTGTGCGCCCAGCATGCGAGCGATCTGCGTCTTGTCGGCCTTGCCGTACCCGGTGATGACGATCTTCACCTGCGCCGGCTTGTACTCGAACACGGGTATGCCGCACTCCTCGAGGACCGCCAGGATCGCGCCGCGGGCCTGGGCGACGCCGATGGCGCTCGTGGCGTTGCGGCCCATGAAGAGCTCCTCCAGCGACGCCTCGCCGGGCGGGTTCTCGACGAGCAGCGCACGCAGG
>DASWGF010000275.1:0-2615 GCA_036393875.1 Candidatus Dormiibacterota bacterium | reverse complement strand
TCTTCAGGCGAGCACCAGGATGCGGCCGCAATTTTCACAATGCACGATCTCGTCCCCCTGGCGAAGCATCTGCATGCCCCGGGACGTGACCGTGACCCGGCACGCGGTGCACTGATTGTTGAGGACCACGGCCACCGCCGGCTGCACCCGCTGTCGCGTGTAGGCCGTGCGCGCCGCCGCCGGGACCTCGTCCCAGATCTGTTCCTTGGCGGACTCGACCTCCTCGAGCTCCGAGCCAAACGCTTCCAGCTCGCCTCGCAATCCCGGCGCCTCTGCAGCGGCCCGCGCACGTGCTGCCTCCAGCTCGGCGGTGGCGGCGCTCATCGTGTCGTCGGCGATCTCGACGTCCTCCATCAGCCGGAGCTCGGCGTCCTCCTCCTCAACGAAGCGCGCCTTCATGTGCTTGACCTCTTCCGACATCTGCATGAGCTCGGTCGGGTTGCGGATGCGCCCGCTCATCAGCTCCTTCTCCCGCGAGCGCAGCCGGCTCCGGTGATCCTCGCGCGCGCGATCCGACTCGTGAAGCCTCGCCGCGACAGCCGTTTGGGTGTCACGCGCGGCTTCGACTTTCTCCTCGAGCTGCACCACTTCGGGGTCAGACGCCAGCACCGATTCGATGCGCTCGATGCTCTCGCGCAGCACCCGCTCGCGGTCGGCGAGTCGCTGATGCTGGAGGAGGAGCTGGGCGGGTTTGGGCATCGCCTACGAAGTCTTGGGCGGCGCCGGGGCTGCCGCGTCGAAGCCGATTCGGTGTGCCGACGCGGCGAGGTCTTCTGTGACTGCAACCTCTCCGAACCTCGCTTCGTAAGCGGCCACGTTCTGCAGCAGCAACTGAGACAGGAGCTTCATGTGGTTGGGGCTCATCCCGACCCGCGTGTAGATACGAACCAACCCAGGGTCCTCAGGCGCCCACTGGCCGAAGTTGAGGACGAAGCCGAGCGGATTTCCGTTGATGAGCACCGCGTCGGTGTAGATCACCTGGCTGGCGCTGTCCTGGACCTTGACTCGCACGGGCATATCGCTCATTCCAGCACCACCAATACCTGGCCCTCCCTGACCACCTCGGCCTCCTTGACACGGATCTCGCGGACGGTGCCGGCCCGAGGCGCCGTGACCGAGATCTCCATCTTCATCGACTCCAGGATCAGGAGCACGTCGTCCTCGGCGACCTTGTCTCCGGGCTTGGAGGTGATCCTCCACACGCTGCCCACGAGCTCCGCTTTGACTTCAATCACGCCCCTCTCCCTAACCCTCTCCCCTGCGGGGAGAGGGGACTAATCCTGGTCGGGGCGTTGGGTCAAGGCCGAGCTGAGCCCTCGCCTCGGCGGACGATGCGACGTCGCCGCCGAGGTCGCGGCACAAGCGCACTGCTTTTTCGACCAGCTCCCCGTTGCTTTTCGCCATCCTTCCCCCTTCGATGTAAAAGTTGTCCTCCAGACCCACCCGCACATTGCCGCCCATCGTGATCGCGGCCGCGACGAGTGGCCACTGGTTCAGACCGATGCCTATCACTTGCCAGTGCGATCCCGCGGGCAGGCCGTCGACCTGGTCGACCAGGTGTCGCGTGGTGCCGGGGATGCCGCCCAGCACTCCCATGATGAGGCTGAACTGCAACGGAGGTTCGAGCACCCCCATGTCGATGAGGGGTCGCGTGTTGCCGATATGGCCCGCGTCGAAGCACTCCATCTCCGGCCGCACGCCGGCGCGCTTCATGTTCTCGAGAAAGAACTGGATGTCGCCGAACGGATTGGCGAACACGTGATCGTGATAGAAGGCCTTCCGCTTCTCCGAGTAGATCGCGTAATTCATCGAGCCCATATTCAGCGCCGCCATCTCGGGCCGGAGCTCGCGAATTTGGGCGACTCGCTCCTCGGGCGGGATGCCGATGGCGCCAGTCGAGAAGTTGATGATCACGTCGGTTCGCGCACGGACCTCGGCGAAGATCTCTGCGAATGTCTCGAGCTTCCAATCCGCCGCCCCGTCTGCGGTCCGCGCGTGAATGTGCACGATCGCCGCGCCCGCTTCGGCGGCGCGCTGGGCCTCCTCGCCTATCTCCTTGGGCGTATACGGGATCGCCGGGCACTGCTCGCGAGTCGCCAGAACACCGGTCAGCGCGGCACTGATTACGGTCTTGGTCATACCGGGATGTTGCCGTGCTTGCGCCAGGGCCGGTCGACCTTCTTGCCGCGCGCCTGCTCGATTCCGTGCACGATCACGCGGCGAGTCTCGGCCGGATCGATCACGTCGTCGATCATCGCCCAGCCGGCCGCGACGTAAGGGCTGATCTGCTCCTTGATCGTTTCGATCATCCGCGCCCTCGTCTCGTCGGGGTTGTCGGAGGCTTCGATCTGCTTGTTGAAGATGATGTTGACCGCACCCTCGGGCCCCATCACCGAGATCTCGGCGAACGGCCAGGCCACGATCACATCGGGCTGATAGCCCTTGCCGGCCATCACGTAGTACCCGGCGCCGTAGGCCTTGCGCATGACGATTGTGATCTTCGGAACGGTCGCTTCCGACGTCGCGTACAGCATCTTCGCGCCGTGCCGGATGATCCCTTCCTTCTCGACCTGCGAGCCGACCAGGAATCCAGGCACGTCCATCAGGTACACGAG
>DASWGF010000274.1:0-3173 GCA_036393875.1 Candidatus Dormiibacterota bacterium | reverse complement strand
GACCGCAGCGCTCTGCGCCGAGATGGTCGGGGGCGCCCAGAAAGTGCTCGAGACCTCTACCGACTACGCCAAGACCCGGCACCAGTTTGGCAAGCCGATCGGCATCTATCAGGCCGTCTCGCACAAGCTCGCCGACATGCTTGTGCTCTCAGAAAGCGGGCGCTCGGCCACCTACTACGCCGCTTGGGCGGTCGACGCGGACGCACCGGATCGATCGCTCGCGTCCTCGATGGCGAAGGCCTATGTGTCCGACGCGTATCGCAAGGTCGCCGGCGATGGGATCCAGGTGCACGGCGGCATCGGGTTCACCTGGGAGCACGACATGCACCTCTACTTCAAGCGCGCGAAGGCCTCAGAGGTCACGCTCGGGGACGCCACATACCACCGGGAGCTGGTGGCCCAGGCCCTCGATCTTTAACTAGATCTGGCCGGCATTGTGCGGCCACGAATCATAGAAGGCCGTGTCGATGGAGCCACTCTCCACTCCTGCGATGTCATAGATGTAGGTGTTGCCCGTCAACGCGGGACCGCCGAATCCGCAAGGGGTGGTGGTCGTGCAGCGCGTCTCGCCGGCATACCAGACGAGGGTCGGCGTCAGGAAGCCTGGATTCGCACGCGGCTCGGCGGTGGCCTGGGCGACCGGGCCCCCGCCGGTGTCGAGGATGCCGACCACGTGATTGCCCTGCGGGTTGAGGGACGAGAAGGTGATGTGGGTGCCGTCCGCGCTCGGCCAGGGCCGGATCCATTGCAAGCCGGGATTCACCGTCTGGACCTTGCCGGTCGCCTCCCACACCAGGACGCCGCCTGTGGTCCGGAAATAAAGACGCGCGCCGGTGGCCCCCCATGTGGCCATGGTGCCGTCCGCGCGCATATAGATCTGCTTCAAATCCGAGAGGTGAACGATCTGGATCGCGGGTGGGCTCGCACCGCCACCTTTCTGCGTGGTGAAGGTGGATTCCACCGCGACGTACTGGCCGTCAGCCGAGAAGCCGACCATGATGTCGTCGTTGTCGAGAGCGACGCCTCGCGCCGGTGTCGTACCGAGGAGGGCCAGGGTCTTGTCGCCGGCGGCCGACAGAAGATGCCACGTTACGCCGGTGCTGTCAGAAGCTAGGTACGTGAGCTTCTGGCCGTCCGGGCTCCACGCGTACACCCAGCTCCCGTAGCCTCCGGAGCTCCAGGCGCGTACCAGCGACGTCGTGCTCTGGTTCAGGTCGACCATGTAGAGAGCGCCGGATGCGCCGAGGTCGCCGCTCGAGGTCACTATGTACGAGACCCGCGCCGAGTTGACAAAGCGGAAATAGGCGCCGCCCTGGAAGCTGCAGCGGGTGACCGGGTGATTGATATCGGTCACGTCGCGGACGACCACCCCCTGGACCCCGCGCAGGGAGACCAGGGCCACCTGATCGCCGGCGGGAACCTGCGAGCTGCACACGACCGCGACCGGCGGCGGCGGCGTAGGCCCGCCAGCGGTCGGGCTCGGGAACGGCGGCAGGGAAGGGCGCGCCACCGGCGTTGCCACGGGCGACGGCGACTTCTTCGGCGCGGTGGGGCTGGGGCCGCACGCGACCGCGAATACGATCAGCACCAGCAAGAGCCGTTTCATGCCGTGTGCAATCTTGAGGCTAACGCGTCCTTTCTAGCCGCCCGACAGGAGCCGGAACACGACCACTCCGAACAGCGCGCAGGCCGGGATCACGATCCCGCGGTATAAAGACCAGTACCCCGCCCAGGCTTCGCGAAGCCGATCGAGCCGCCGACCCGAGCCGAAGACCAGCGACCAATAGATGGGCAGCGCCGCCCCCGTGTTGAGGGCCAGTGCGAGCAATGCGATACCGCCCGCGCCGACCAGCCAGACCTGCAGCGGAGCAGCGGTTCCAAAGCCAAACTGCGTCCCCCAGACAGCTGCGGCGGCCATGAGGCCGAGCATGGCCGGCACGCCCAGGAGGAAGAACGCCGCGAAGCTGACGGCCACGAGCAAGAGCATCAGCGCCAGCGTCGCCACGATCCCGGCCAGGCCGGCGGCGGCAATCGTCGTTCCATTCGCCTGCGGCGTCTTGCTGGCGACCGCCGACGATACGAAGGGCGCCGGGTCGGTCTGCAACTGACCGCGGGCGGTCGCCCCGACTTCGGACCACGAATGCCAGCCCGAGTTCACGGTCACGGCCGCCGCGACTCCCGCAGGCGCAATCGCCAGCAGCAGGCCGGCGACGATGGCGACCGCATTGCGGCGCAGAACCGCTATCGGCAGCCAGACGCGCCGGCGCTTCAGGCGGCCGATGCCGGTCTCCATCAGACGCTCTCGGTCGAAGGTCGTTCCGCAGAGGACCGTGAGCGCAAAGCACGCGGTGAGGGGCAGCAACAGTGACCCGATTGCCAGCGGGGAGCGGAAGACGAACAGAGCCAGGGGCAGATCGGCCACCGCGGCCGAAACCGGCGAGAGCAAGAATGACCACGCCCCGCCGGCCGCGCCCTCGCGCGGGAAGAGCATGAACCCCAGCATCCGGCCCATGGCCGCCCAGTAGGCCGTGACCGCCGCGACAAACGCGAACACGGGCAGCAGGTCCCACGGTGCGCTCTGCCCGAACAGTGAAAGAAGCGCCATGCCCGCGCCCATCCACAGCGTCACCCACACGGCGCTGACAACAGCGCCAGGGAGCACCTCGAGCCAGATGAGCGAGGGGTCGTCGATCGGCGTGTACAGCAGCACCTCCAACGATTGCTGAGCTTTCTCCCACCAGATCCCGATCGAGCTCTTGATCGATTCGAGCAATGCGAAAGACATGAAGAACAGCGGAAGCAGCAGCCCTGCCTGGAGAGCGGCGCCTCCGGTGAATCGCTGCGTAAACTGACCCGCGACTCCCGGCAGCTGTCCGAAGAGCGACGTCCCGGCCACCAGCAGCAGTACGAATGCGTTGAGGTACATGACCCAGCTCAAGTCCCCGCGACGCCACCACGAGCTCACGTAGAAGGGAAGGGAGTGGCGAAGGAGGCGGCCCTGCGTGCGCAGCGAACCGAACATCCGCAGCGCGCCGATTCCCGAAACCGTTCGGGCCAGCGGTAGCGAGGCTTCGCCCGGCGACGGCAGCATCCCCTCCATCGCTTTGAGATAGACGGACTCGAGGCTCACGTGCTGCTCTACGAGCTCGTAGTACGGGGCGCCCGCCACTGCG
>DASWGF010000273.1:0-2914 GCA_036393875.1 Candidatus Dormiibacterota bacterium | reverse complement strand
ACCGAGGCGTCGAACGACTCCTTGGTCCCTCGGTTGCGCACCAGCTCGACCCCACCGATCAGGCCGAGCCCACGCACGTCGCCAACGATCTCGTGCGAGCGCAGGTCCTGCAGCCGCTTCTGTAGGTAAGCCCCTTTCTCTGCAGCTCGCTCCACCAGGTGCTCTTCTTCGAGGATCCGCAGGTTTCGCAGCGCGACGGCGCACGCCGTCGGATGCCCGCTGTACGTGAACGCGTGCCACATGGGCCCCTTCAACGCTTTCAGCGCGTCGTGCACCGAGTGGGTCAGCATCACTCCAGACAGCGGCAAGTAGCCGCTGGTCACGCCTTTGGCGAAGATCATCAGGTCCGCCTGGACGTTCCAGTGCTGAAGCCCGAACCACCGCCCCGTCCGCCCAAACCCCGTGATCACCTCGTCGGCGATCAGCAGCAGCCCGTACTTGTCGCAGATCTGACGCAATCGCGGAAAGTAATCCGCGGGCGGGACGATCGCGCCCCCGGCGCCCTGGACGGGCTCCGCGACCACCGCGGCGACTGTCGCCGGACCGGCCTTCAACACGACCTCCTCCAACGCTTTGGCGTAGGCGGCGCCGGCGGAGCCCTCGCCCGAGAACCGGTAAGGGTCGGGTGGCGGCGCGTGCAGGAAGCCGGGGGCGAGCGGGCCGAACCCCTTCCAGAAGTTGGCCAGGCCCGTCGCGCTGGTCGCGCCGTATGTGAGGCCGTGGTAGTCGCGGAGCCTGGAGACGATGTTCACCCGTTCGGGCTCGCCTCGCAGCTGCCAGTAAAGACGCGCAAGCTTGTATGCGGTGTCGTTGGCCTCGGCGCCGCCGGACGCGAAAAACGTCACCTCGAGGTCGCCCGGCGCCAGCTCGGCAAGCTTCGCGGCGAGCTCGATCCCGGGCGCGGTGCTGAAGCCCCCGTAGGCCGAGCTGAAGGCGAGCCTCTTCATCTGATCTGCCGCCGCATCGGCGAGCTCGGTTCGCCCATAGCCCACGTTCACGTTCCAGAGCGAGGCCATGCCGTCGATGTACTCCCGGCCATCGACGTCGGTGAGGGTTGCGCCCTTGCCGCTCGCCAGGATCAGCTGCGGGATCGTGCCCGGCGGCGCGCCGAGGTCGCCCTGCGGGTGCAGCCAGTGGGTCCGGTCGAGCTCGTAGAGCCGGCTCGTTTCTTCGGCAGTGAATCTCGTGGCCGCCACGAGGCAAGGATAATCGCTGCCTCCGAGCGACCCCGGTACAGTGAGGTCGTGCTCCGGGTAGCGGTCAAGCTTCCAGCGGCCCCGGGCCGGATCGGCGACTACCTGGCGGACGTGACCGCGCTCGAAGCGGCGGGCGCCGACTCGATCTGGCTCGACGTCGCGAACGAAGCATCGACCGAAGCCTGGATCCATCTGGGAGCGATCGCCGCGGTCACGCACCGGATGCGGCTGGGCTTGACGGTCGACCCTGCAGGCGTCTGGCCGTCCGAGGTCGACATCCTCGAGCGGTTGACCAGCGGTCGGGTCGTGGTCGGCATACCGCGCGGCACCGAGGCGAAAGCGCTTTTCGAGCAGTTGAAGCGCTGGCGCTCCGCCTCCCCGTCGCCCTCGATCCTCATTATCTGCGGCACCCATGCCGAAGCCGAAAAGTCAGTGGCGCCGGCGCATGGCGTCATCGTGTCTGGCGGCGAAGAAGAAGTGCGCGCACTGCGCGCAAAGCGCGGGCCGGACCGTGAGTTCGAGCTCTGGGTCGACGTACCCGTGCCGGCCGACAAGGCGGGCTGGGCGCACATGATCGCCGCACTGGGGGCGGCCGGAGCCACCGGCATCATCGTGCCCTGGGACCCGCGGCTCATCGACCTCCTGCGGAGCGCGGGCGAGCCGGACGATCGGTCCGACCTCTTGATCGCCACCGGCTGAGTCGAGGCGACAGTTAGGCGCGAACTTGACACTTCGACCGCCGTGAGCTAGGTTCGCTGTACTTCCCGGTGGGCTGCATCGGAGGGTTGGCGACTGCAGACAGTCACTCGTCGTGACGTCCTGAAATTTGGCGTCGCCGGGGCCGGCGCGCTGGTCGCCTCGGGCCTCGGTTTCGAAGTTGCGCTGGCCGACGCCACCAAGGTCAAGCAAAACCTGCGCATTGCGGGCGCCAAGGAGTCCCACTCGATATGCCCGTACTGCGCGGTCGGGTGCTCGCTGGTCGCATACACCCGCCAGAACACCGATGGCAGCGTGCAGCTGCTGCAGATCGAAGGCGACCCCGACAGCCCCGTCAACGAAGGCCGCCTGTGCCCCAAGGGCGCGACCGCGATGCAGCTGGCGATCTCGCCGCGCCGTGTCGAATCGCCCCAGTACCGTGCTGCCGGGGCGACCGGCTGGAAGAGCGTCTCCTGGGACTTCGTGCTGGACAAGATCGCCCAGAACATCAAGGCGTCGCGCGATGCCACGTTCGTCACGACGGATGGAAACGGCAACACCGTCAACCGCACCGAAGGCATCGCCTTCGCGGGAGGCGCCGCATTCAGCTCAGAGGAAGGCTACTTCGCCACCAAGCTGATGCGGGGCCTGGGACTGGTCCACTTAGAGCAACAGGCCAGGGTTTGACACGGCCCCACGGTGGTCAGTTTGGCCGCCACATTCGGAAGGGGAGCGATGACGAACCACTGGCGCGACATCAAGAATGCCGACCTCATCCTCATCAACGGCGCCAACCCCGCTGAGGCCCACCCGGTCGGCTTCCAGTGGTTCATGCGCGCGAAGCTCGACCGCGGGGCGAAGATCATTCACGCCGATCCCCGCTTCACGCGCACGTCGGCAGTGGCCGACATGTACCTGCGCATCCGCACCGGCACCGACGTGGCATATTTCGGCGGCCTGATCAACCACGTACTGCAGGGCGACCTCTATCAGGCCGACTACGTGCGCAACTACACGAACGC
>DASWGF010000272.1:0-2029 GCA_036393875.1 Candidatus Dormiibacterota bacterium | reverse complement strand
TTGACCGAATCAATCCGGGACCGCTACGAGGCCGCTCACGATGAAGGCCACCCACTCCTGGGCGGGCACCGCGGCAACCCCGCCCACAACCCCGAAAACACCATCCGGTCGTTCCGGTCCGCGATCACTGCAGGCTGCGACCTGATCGAATGCGATGTGCACCTCTCGTTGGACGGCAGGTTGATGGTCATCCACGACCACACCCTCGAGCGGACCACCAACGGCACCGGCATGGTGCGCGATCAGACCGCGGCTCAGCTGCGCCGGCTCGACGCCGGCGAGGGCGAGCACATCCCACTCCTGCAGGAGGTGATCGAACTGGCGATCGGCAAGGTCGGCCTGGTCATCGAGATCAAGCAGGTGCCCATTCAGTACCCGGGCCTCGAGGAGAAGCTGGTCGCGATGCTGCGCCAGCTCGGCGCAGTGTCTGAATGCGCAGTGGTTTCGTTTCATCACCCGTCGATCCGCCAGTTGAGGGAAATGGAGCCCAAGCTGCAGCTGGGCATCCTGGTGGGCGCCCGGCCCATCGATCCGGCGCGGATGATGCGCGAGGCCGGCGCCGACGTTTACTCGCCGCATTGGGCTGCGACCGACCCCCAGCTCGTGAAGGAGATCCATTCCGCGGGCGGCGCCGTGGGGGTGTGGACAGTGGACGACGATACCGCCGTCGCCTGGAGCAAGCTCTGCCGCCCGGATTCGGTCTTCACGAACCGTCCGGTCGAGATCGGCCCCGCCCTCCGCTCCTAGCGTTACAAGGCCGGCGGGCCGGGCGTTGGCTCAAATAAGAGTGAGACTGCATACGATTCGGCCGTGGTCGCCGACCGGCCGCCCTTCGAGGACCTGTACCGGGAGTTCATGCGCCGGATCTACGCCTATGTCCGCGCGCAGGTTTCCACCTCGGCCGACGCCGAAGACATCACAGCGCAGGTCTTCATGAACGCCTACCAGGCTTACGGGCGGTTCGAGGCTCGCAACACGACCCCGGCGGCGTGGCTGTTCCGCATCGCGCGCAACGCGACCCTCGACCACTTCCGCGCGCATGGGCGGCGGGAGCGGTTGCGGCGCACCATCGAGCATCAGCCGATGGCCGAAGTTGACCCCGCGGGCATGGCCGAGGAGCGGATCCAGTACCGCGCGCTGCTCGCGTATGTGGCCAAGCTGCCCGAACGGCAGCGCGACGCCATCTCGCTGCGGCATTCCGGGCTGAGCTTCGAAGAGGTCGGTGGGCTCATGCGCTGCAGCGAGGATGCGGCCAAGATGCTGTATCACCGGGCGCTGAAGGCGCTGCGGGACTCGGTCCAGGAAGGGATGGCATGAGCGACGACGAAGACCGCGAGCTCCAGGCCCTCCAGCGGCAGCTCGATGACGCTTTCGAGACCACGCGGCCACGCGCAGGTTTCGAGGACGACCTGTGGTCGAAGATGCAGGCGCGTCGACCTCTGTGGGCCCAGCTGCGGGATTTCTTCGCTGCCTTGCTCGCGTCGGTGCGGCGCGTACCCGCAGCGCCGGCGGCGGCGGTGGCGGTCGTGCTCGTCCTCGCGATCGGGATCGGGATCGTCTCCCTAAAAGGTCCAAGTGGCGGGGGCTCGAGCGCAAGCCGGGAAACCGGCACCGCGCCCTTTGCCGGCGGGACGGCAGCCTCCGGGAATGGATCTAAGACTCCATCCAAGCTCAGCGGCCCGCTGCCCACGCCGGCCCTGACCCAGGCCGCCCCATCGCCCAACCTCCCCACGAGGACGATCAACGGCGGTGCCTACGACGCTTCCTACAGCCTCTACTTCGGTCCGGCGACACTGACCTGGGCCGGCCAGCTCGACGTCACGGCCACGGCGCTGCCGGTCTACCGCTTCCAGGAGCCGACCCGGGCGGATGCCGATCGGTTCGCAGCTTCCATCGGAGCCGTGCCAGCCCCCAACTTGCCGCGAGAAGGCCTGGGTGTTTACTCCGGGCACGACTTCGTCCTGGTGGTGTCCGCCAGCACTTTTCAGCCTCCTCTCGAGCCCACCTTCAGGCTCACCGACACGACCCC
>DASWGF010000271.1:0-10733 GCA_036393875.1 Candidatus Dormiibacterota bacterium | reverse complement strand
CTGCTGGCGACGCACGACCAGGCCGTGGTCGAGGTGGCCAATCGGGTGCTGTCGATGGAGGACGGGCGGCTGACCGAGCCGGCGCCAGCACCAACAACTCCCTGAACCAAGTTTTCCACAGGCTATCCACACCTGTGGTCGCCAACCTTGGAGGTGCCGCCAACCGGCGAAGTCACCGCCAGGCTACAAGCTAGTCGGCGTCTTTTCTGCCTCGGCCGGAACCGCCTCCCGACGGCTCCCGGGTGCTCATCCGGATCGAGAGTGGAGGCGGCGCCCCCACGAGCCGCTCGAGGCCCAACTCGAGCAGGCGCTTGGCCTGGTACAGGTTGACCGCCCACCCCACCCCAAATACGCGATCACTGAACAAGCGGTCGGATTCAGGGTTCCAGTAAGCCGCCCGGATACGTTCCCATGTTGGTGGTCGAAAGTCATATGGCACCACGCCCCCAACCTTGCCGTGCCACGTGCGCTGATCTTCCGGCTTGGACAGCTCGGTCGCGACCGCGGCCACGAAGAGGCCGACGACGGCAACCCGGAGCAGGCGGCGTAGCCCGCGCAAAGTACGCATACTGGCTGATTGAAGAGTAGTCCAACGATAACCTTGCACGTCTTGAAACCGTTCCTGCAGGTGGGGTAGATGGCCACCAGGCTCCAATCGAAGACCAACTGGCTGCGATGGCTCACGCCTGGTCTCGAGATCAAGCGCTGGCTGCTGCTGCTCATGGTGGCCGAGCTCGTGGTCGTGCTTGGCTTCGCCTACTTCCTGAAAGCTTTTTACGAGACCGCGACCCTGCCGTCCCAGTTCTATTACATAACCCTTCAGTTCTGGCCCCACTGGGCGCGCGCGATCATCTTCGGAACTCTCGGCCTCGGTCTCCTGCTTTTCAGCTACGTGAAGCTGACCCAATCGGTCCTGGGCCCGTTCCTGCCCGGCAACAGCACGAGCAGCATCGTCGACGTGATTCACGCGTTTCGATTGAAGGGACGCGGGCCGCGGATCGTCGCCATCGGTGGCGGCACGGGCCTCAGCTCTTTGCTCCGCGGTCTCAAGACGTACACGTCGAATCTCTCGGTCATCGTCACGGTGGCCGACGACGGCGGCTCATCCGGCCGGCTCCGCGACGAGTACCGCATCCTCCCGCCCGGGGACTTCCGCCAGTGCCTCATCGCATTGGCCGACGCCGAGCCGCTGATGAAGCAGCTCTTCGACCACCGTTTCAAGGAAGGATCGCTCGACGGCCATTCCTTCGGGAACCTCTTCATCATGGCGATGGCTGACGTGACGGGCAACTTCGAGCACGCCCTGCGCGAGTCGGGCAAGGTGCTCGCGGTCAAGGGCACGATCGTCCCCTCGACCCTCCAGGACGTCACGCTCGTAGCGTCGATCAACGGACGATCCGTCGAAGGCGAGTCCAAGATCCCGATGCAGAACGCTCCCATCACCCAGGTTTTCTTGAAACCAGACGGAGCCCAGGTGAACCCCGAAGCAGCGCAGGCGATCCTCAACGCCGAGCTCGTAGTGATCGGACCGGGCTCGCTGTACACGTCGATCCTCCCGAACCTGCTGGTGGAAGGGATGGTCGAGGCGATCAAGGCTTCGCCCGCGCTCAAGGTCCTCATATGCAACCTGGCGTCCCAGAAGGGCGAGACCGAAGGTTACTGCGTCGACGACTACCTACGGGTTATCCATGAGCACGTGGGCTCGAACATCTTCGACTTCGTGCTCGTCAACTCCAACCACTCGCATATGCCGACCGGCGGGCAATCACAGGTCATCTTCAAGTCGGAGGACGCCACCAAGCACCCCGAGGTGCGATTCATCCCCGCCGACGTAGTGAACGTCCGATTGCCGTCGCACCACGACCCCGACAAGCTGGCCCGCGCGATCATGCGGCGGGTTTGGCAGGCTTAGCTTTCGCCCGCCAACGGCTGACGGCCTCGACAATCAACGTGGCCCCTGCGACGTAGAGCAGGCCGTCGAGAACGTCGACGACGTAGTGCTCGCCCAGATAGACGATGCTCAGCGCGACGGCAAGGGTCCAGGCGATGAGTCCCACCGAAAGCCATCGGTATCTACGCCAGGCGTAGAGGGCGGCCAGCGCGGGAAACGCAGCGTGGAGTGATGGGAAGGCGGCGAACTGGTTGGGGTTGAGGTGCGAGTAAAGCGGCGACACCCAGTAGTTCGGGCCCCACAACTTGTCGACCGTCTCGTTGAGGACCTTGTGCACGGTTTCCTCTCCGCCGGCCGCGCTCGCCTGGAACTGGTACCAGGGCGGAGCCGAAGGCCAGAACAGGTACGTGATGAAGGCGAGCATGGCCATCAGGAGAAGGGCGGCGATGAACCGCCGGTAATGGTCCCGGCTGCGAACCCAGAAGAAGAATCCGACCACGATCGGCAGCGGAAAGTGCATGAAGTAGAAGAACATCGCCACGACGTCCTGTGGGCTGACGACGTCGGACTTGTAGAACGCGTGCTGCAGGGTGATGGTTGGCAGCGTCCCCACGAACAACAGGCGCTCCAGGCCGGAGAGGTCGTGAGGCGCGAAGCCCGTCTGTCCCGCGTACCCGCGCATGGCCTCGTAAGCGAAAAACAGAAGCAGGAATGGAGCCCAGTCGACGATAAACGACCGGCCCCGACCGAGCGCCACTGCGATCACAAGCAGTGCGAGCACGACCCACTCGGGCTCGATCGAGATCCCGCGCCATAACATGACTCCGAAGATCAGCGCCAGGTAAATGACGCTGCCGACAACGATCAGTCGCGGCCGGCGGGCTTGCACCCGCTCTGCATCAACCGGTGCGGACAACCGCTACCGCTGCAATCTCGACAGTCACTGAAAACGGCAAAGCATTGGTGCCGAGGGCAACCCGCGTGTGCCTGCCGGCCTCGCCGAGCACCTCGACGATCAGATCGGACGCGCCATTGATCACCTTCGGCTGGTCGCCGAACTCATCGGTTGAAAGTACAAAACCTGTGAGCTGCATGACTTGCTCGACATTGTCGAGCCCGGCGGCAGCCTCCATCTGGGCCAGCAGGTTGAGCGCGCACACACGGGCCGCGGCCGTGGCCTGCTCGACGCTCACCTCATCCGGGCAGCGTCCCGTCAACCGCTTCCCGCCTTCCGAGGAAACCTGTCCCGCGATGTACAGCAGTGACCTTCGCTCCCCCACCGGCACCAACCGGGTGGGGACGTACGAAGCCACCGCGGCGGGCGGGGCGGGCAGTTGGAGCCCGAGCTCACGAAGACGGGCGTGCGGAGATGTCACGTGACCGCGAGTCTACCTACGGCTGCCGCGGAAGTGCGAGATCGCGGCGAGGAGGAGCACCAGCAGCGCCACCGCTCCGACTGCGATGTATGGGGTCTGGGATGACGACAGGACGCCCAGGAAGTCGAACAGACCACCACGGTTTGCACGCCCGTCCCGTGCCCCGCTGGCGGTGGGCGTGCCCGTTGTGAATGGGCCCTGTGGTGATGCTCCCGTGTCGTGGTATGCCCACAACGCGGAGGTGTGGTCCGAAGCGCGGAACGTGGCCACGTAGAGGAAAGGCGCCTCGTCATTCGAGACCGCGAGCGCAGTGACCGACGGGAGAGGCGGGACCAGCGAGCTGAAATGCTGCCCTTTGTCCCGAGTCGACCACAGGCCGCCTGCGCGCGATCCGCCCCCATCGCTTCCGACATAGAAGCGGTCGTAGTGATCGGTGATGAAGGCGACCTGCGTGTAATCAGTCGAAGGGAGCAGGTCGCCGCCGCTGAGCGGCGTCCAGGTCGCGCCGTTGTCGGCGGAAGAGAACAGCCCGGCATTCGTGCCCGCGACCAGGGGCCGCACATTTCCCGTTGGAGGCAAAGGTCCCGCGACGAGCCGTGACACCACTGTGCCGCTGATGGCGGGCGTCACCGGGGTCCAGGTGGCGCCGGCGTCCGTGCTGTCGTAAAGCGGAGGACCGGCCGCGGCGGAAGACGAGTCGCTGCCGGCCATAAGGTGCACAGGACTGTGCACGGCCGCGACCGCGAGCGCGTCGATGCTCGTGTTGGCCAAACCCGATTGTGACCACGCGGTCCCATCGGCGCTCAGATAGATCCCGTTGTCCGTCCCGGCGGCGACGAGCGTGAGCGCGAACCCGAACACGCGAACATCGCGCCCATCAAGGCCGGTCACAGCGCTCCACCTGGCACCCGCATCGGTGCTGATCAACGCTCCGGCTCCTCGAGTGCCGGCCATGACCTGACCCGGCGTGAACGGGTCGAAAGCAATCGTCGTGATCGCGACGCGTCCCGTGTGCACGGTGGTCCATGTCGAACCGCCGTCTGTCGATCTCAAAAGGGAACCCTGCCCGGTCCCGGCGAGGACTGCTTGATTATTCGCGGGATCGACCGCGAGCGCGAACAATGGTGACGATCCTTGCTTTGGTAGCGAAGGCAGCGCCACCCACGTGGAATCGGGAAGCGTGGCGGCCACGGCGCCGGCACAAACGACGAGACTCCCGAACATTGCCACCAGCGTCGCGGCAAGACGTCGGCTGGAAAGCGACACGAGCCTGCCGATTATCACTCAAGGCGCAGCGTGACGATTTGGGCCAGACGCGGAGGTAGGGCGTCGATCTCTACAATCCATGCGTGCTGGCTCGTGCCGGGGCCTGGCTTGATCGGGCCGCATTCAATCCGCAATCGCTTCCGGATGACCTGACCTTCGGGATCGCGTTGGCTCCGCCCGTGGTCGCTGGTTTGATCATCTTCAAGCTCCCTGCAGTCGAGATGCTGACCATCGCGTTCGCGTTCGGCATCAGCGGCCATATCCTTGCGCTCCTGCTGTGGCGCCGCCATATGCCCCGTCCTCAGGCCAGCCCGCTGCTCGCGGCGGTGATCGGGGTCGCGCTCGTAGGTG
Organism: Candidatus Dormiibacterota bacterium; assembly: GCA_036393875.1. Classification (GTDB taxonomy): domain Bacteria; phylum Chloroflexota; class Dormibacteria; order Dormibacterales; family Dormibacteraceae; genus UBA10449. The sequence continues at coordinate 5,849 of DASWGF010000271.1, read as the reverse complement.
CGGGGGCGCGGCTCGCTGCATCGATCGCGATCGCGGCTCTGGCCGTGACGCTGGAGTTGGTGCGCGCTCGCTACGTGCCCGCGATCCGCGCGCAAACGGGGCTCTTCGCTTACGCGATTGTCGCGATGGTGACCAGGGGAGCCCCATTCATGTACGCCAATACAGTCACCGGCAAGGCGGCCTTCGACCCGATCTGGATCTGGCATCAGTATTTCGGGCCGCAGGCGGCGCTCGTCTTCATCAATCCGACCACTCTGTATGTGGGCAACGTGCCGGGCCCTGTTTTCACTACGTCGCTGCTGGCCGTGGCGATCGGGATCGCCTGGCTGGCATATGCGCGGCGGCTGAGCCTGGTCGTCTTGGCCACCTTCCTGCTGGGGGCCCTGGTGCCCATTTATCTCTACCACTGGGATGCGCTGTTCCAGCTCGACAGCGGGCCGACGTGGTTCGCGGCCGGGCTACTGCTCGCCGATCGCCGTACGCTGCCGGACTCGTGGGCGGTGCGGCCCCTGCTCGGCTTTGCCGCCGGCCTGCTCGGCGTAGGACTCAGGGTGCGGGGCTACGGAATCGAGGCTGCGTTCTTCGTTGTCGCCGGGATCCAGGCTGCTTCCGCCGCTGTCGCGGTGATCAATTGGGGCGCGTCACTGTTACGTGAACGGTGGCAACGGAACCGCCGCCTGCGGCAGCGGGAGGCGCAGCTGCGCGTCGTCAAGAGCATCCCGCGCGCAAGCTAGGGGGGCTCTAAGTGAGCTTGACCACGGCCTCATCAAGGCCGAGCGCGGCCGCAATCGAATTCGCCGCAGCACGCGCACCCTTCAGGGTGGATGGCGAGAGCTTGCGAAACGGATCCACGGTCACCTTGAGCGTTCGCTTGGCGACCGCGTGAGTCCAGGTCGCGACCACGCGGCCGTCCACCAGCACGATCGCTGAGATCCACCCGGCCGTGCGGCTGACGCGCGCACGGTGTTCAGATGCGAAGAGATGGTCGCGGTTGGTGTGGCCCATCAGATAGGGATCGAAGTTGGGCAGGAGCCGCACTGACGCGTCGCTCGTTGCAGTCGCGACGTCATTCAGGTCGGCGGCCAGCAAATCCGCGCGACGGCCTTCGATGGAAACCGGCACGAGCTCTTCGGCCAGACCTGCCCAGGCGGCGTTGCCGATTCCGGACCAGGTTCCAAACCAGCGGGCAAAGTCATTCTTGGTCGCGGGGCCATACGCGCGCAGATATCGGCGAGCGACTTCGACAAGGGCCGCATCAGGGTCTTCGTCCCGCCAGCTGCCGAGCCATTGACGCGGCCGCACGAATGTCACGCTCTGGCCTCGGCTGGGGCCAAAACACAGGAGGCCGCTGCGCGCCACGGGCTTGAGGATCCCGCCCCATCCGGATTTGAGCACGGCCTGGACCCGTTCCGAGCGGCCCTTCCCCACTCGAGCGATCAATTCGTCGCGGGTGAGCGCCTGCCCGTCGAGCGCCTGGCCGATGGCGTCGATGAGCTCCGTGAATTCGGACTCATTCATCTGCACGTAGTTGAGCCAGGCGTTGCGTGTCCGCACCCAGTGCGTGTGCATTGCCGCCGTGAAGAGCGGCAGATCTTCGGCTGGGAGCAGATGCAGCGTGCCGCGCATGAGCCACGTCTTGACGAGCCGCTTGTCTTTCCAGAGCGCTACCCTGACGTCTTCGACGGTGCTGTCGGTGCGGACAGCGACCTGAAGCTCCGCCGCGGACATGACCTGGGCCTGCACGCCTCCGATGTCGCCGACCACGCGAGCCAGATCCTCTTTCGGCGCCCGCTTCGTCAGGTGGTGGCGCGCCATGCGAAACGCATGCACCTGCGGCCAGCTGAGCTCGGCGGCGACCTGTAGTCTGGCCTTCAACTCACGGCAATTTTCTAGTACATGAACAGGGTCACGTTCTTCCGCTCGAACGCCACGATGCCGTCGGCGCCAACAACGAACAGGTCGACTGGGGCAAACCCTCGGGTTTGCGGGAATGCTGGGTCAAGGACGCCGATGGCGAGGTGCGAACCGCCGGGCTCGGCGAACGAGTCCCAGTACTTGAGCTTGTTGTCGGGGCAGGTCCAGATCGTCTGCCCGTTACTCCAGTTGACGATGCTCGGCGCCGCACCGAAATTCCCGGCCGCGACAGCGAGTGTCCCATCCCAAGAGAAGGCGAACACCGTGCCGTCGAGCTTGGCGAGCGCGGCACCGCCGGCCCCGTAAATAGTGGTCTGGCCCGAGCCGTCTGCGAGCGCGATGTATCTGCCGTCGTGCGAAGCCGCGATCCAGCCCCCGCCACCACCGGTCCACAGCTCCCTGCCAGTGGACAGCTGGATCAGCCAGATTTGGACTACCCCCACGCCCCCTGGGGGAGCCTGATAGACGACGGCACGGTCGCCGGGAGGGCTGCACGCGGCCACCACAGGGCCGCCCCCCTGGAGGTTGGCGGGCGCAAACATACCGATCTGTGTGACGTTTGTCTCGGCCTGCCCAACGGCACCCGTTTGCAACATTCCGGGCCCTCTCACATTCCTCGAGCCGGTTCGCACCACATCGCAGAAATGCACGCCGTCGTCAGCCCAGAAGACACCTTGGTTCTTCGGGTCATAAGTCGCGACGACCTGGCCGGTGCGGTCACGAATGTCACCCATCGTGGTGTACAGCGAACCTTGCGCGTTGCCCACGCCACCGTTGGTGATCCCGTGGCCTACACGACCGTCGATCTTGCCATCCCACGTCGTGCCGTCGAGCTGGTCGAAGTCCACCGGGTCGTGGTACAGGATCACTGGCGTGTCATTGGGCACGTTGAGAGGTCGGCTCAGCGGGGTCGGAGATGAGGCCGGCACGGGAGGTGCATGCCGCGCAGGGCCGATCCCGTTACGAACGTATGCGAAGGTGGCGATCACCAGCGCCGCGATGACAACCGCCGCGACCCCGGCGGCGAGCTGCGTGCGGCCCTCGCGATGCACGTTACGCGCGGCCAGCGCGCCTCGAACGAGCCGCTCGCGCGAGTCGGCAAGGTTGCCCAGCTTCGATTGCTCCTTGGCGAAAGCCTCTGAATCTCGGGGCGAAGCTCGTCCATCTAGATTTCCTCCTCGAGGAGACTTGGGCGCAAACGGTGACAGGCTCGATAGATCCGTCCCTTCGTCGCCGCAGGCGAAATGCCCAAAGCCACGGCGACCTCCTCAATCGGGGGTCGAGGTAGAAGTGCAGAAAGAGCGCCTGGCGATCGCGATCCGGTAGGAGCGATAGGGCCCGCATCAGGTCAATGTTTTCCACCGCCGGCTCCGCCTCACGGTCCGGCTGGATCATCGCCTTCGTCCTGACCAATCGAAACCAACGGGTACGGCGGACGTTGCGGCACTGGTTGACGACGATGGCCAGGAACCAGGGGCGCACGGGCATTCCTGGTCGCAGCTGGCCCAGCTTTCGCCACGCCCGAGTGATGGCCTCCTGCGTGGCATCCTCGGCCTCCATCCGGTCCCCGAGCATTGCGTACGCCAGCCGGACCGCGGGCTCCACGAGCGGACCGACGAGGGCTTCGAATGCCTCGTCGTCGCCGGCCAGTGCATCCTCGTGGAGCGACCGGACCCTCCCGGTGGTCACGACATCGGCCACATAGTTGAAGACACCGCCGAGGTCGGTTTGGTTACACCTCAGTCGAAGAGCTTGCGGCCGCGAGTGATGAACTGGTCGCGCCGGGGTCCGGTGCCGACCAGCTCGATCGGCGTGCCGATGAGCTCGCCGATTCGCTCCACGTAGTCGCGGCAGGCCTGCGGAAGGTCGTCCCAGCAGCGGGCGGCGCCGATCTCCTGCTGCCACCCGGGCATCGATTCGTAGGCCGGCTCGCAGTGCTTGTAATGCGAGATGTTCGCCAGCGGGTAGTCGAAACGCTTGCCTCGGAAGTTGTAGCCGGTGCAGATCTTCAAGAGCGGCTGGTCGTCGAGGATGTCGAGACGCATGAGCGCCGCGCACCCGACACCGTTCAATTTGACGGCGTAGCGGGCGACGGCGGCGTCGAACCACCCGATCCGGCGCGCCCTTCCCGTCACCGTGCCGAACTCGTGGCCGCGCTCGCGGATCTGGTCGCCGACCTCGTCCAGCAGCTCGGATGGGAAGGGCCCGTAGCCGACACGCGACGTATATGCCTTGAAGACCCCGATCGTGAGATCGACCTTCGTAGGCGGAATGCCACTGCCCGTCAGCGCACCGCCGGCCGTCGGATTCGAACTGGTGACGTAGGGGTAGGTGCCGAAGTCCAGGTCGAGCATCGTCGCCTGGGCCCCCTCGAGCAGGATGTTGGCGCCGGCATCCAGGGCTTCCTGGATGAGCGGGAAGGTGTCCTTGATGAAAGGGTCCAGATCTTTCGCGTAGCCCATGTACTCGGCCAGCATGCTTTCCCAGTCGAGTGCGTCCTTTCCATAGAGCTTCGTCAGGACCGGATTCTTGACCTGGCCGACCACGAAGGCAAGCTTCTTGCGCATGAAGGCTTCTTTCTGCAGGTCTCCGATGCGGAAGCCGATGCGGCGGACCTTGTCCGAGTAGGCCGGCCCGATGCCGCGCCACGTGGTCCCGAGGCGGTCGTCGCCGCGTGACTCCTCCTCGAGCTGGTCGAAGAGCGGGTGATAGCGCATCACCATGTGCGCGCGCTCGCTGACGAACAGCTTCTTCGGTTCGATCCCACGCTCGCGCAGCTGGGAGATTTCGCGCAGCAGCACGATGGGATCGACGACCACGCCATTTCCGATCACACACGTGCAGTGCGGGTAGAGGATCCCCGAGGGCATCAACTGGAACTTGAACTCGCCGTGCTCGGTGACCACCGTGTGGCCGGCGTTGTTGCCGCCCTGCGTGCGGATGACCATCTGGGCCTTGGACGCGAGGTAGTCGATGACCTTGCCTTTGCCCTCGTCGCCCCACTGGCCGCCCACCAGGATGATGACCATGGCTACTCGGTGCCGGGCTCGGGCCGCCTCGTCTCCAGGTTGTAGAACCGCGTGTGGTCGCGGCGGAACTTGAGCTCGATCATTCCCGTCGGGCCGTTGCGGTGCTTGGACACGATCACCTCGGCGATACCGGGGCGCTCGTCGGACTTGTAGTACTCGGGCCGGAAAAGGAACATGACCAGGTCCGAATCTTGTTCAATGGAGCCCGACTCTCTCAAGTCGCTGAGGATTGGGCGCTTGTCCGGACGCTGCTCTGGTGCGCGGCTCAACTGCGAGATGGCGAGCACGGGTATGCGCAGCTCGCGGGCCAAACCTTTGAGCGCCCGCGAGATCGATGACACCTCTTGCACGCGGTTGTCGTCGCCACGTGACCGACCGTGCATCAGCTGCAGATAGTCGACGATGATCATGTCGATGCCGTGCCGCATCTTCGCTTGACGAGCTTTCAGCTGCAACGTCAGCTCGTCCATGACCGGCGTGTCGTCGATGTAGATCGATGCCTCGCCGAGTGGGCCCAGAGCATTGGAAACGCGGTCGAACTCCGCCTCGCTGAGCAGCCCTCGGTGTAAGCGCTGAGCATCGATTTGTGCCTGCTCGGTGAGGAGCCGCTCGGTCAGCTGCTCTTTGGACATCTCGAGGCTGAAGATTGCGATCGACTTCTTCCGCTCGAGGGCCGCATGGAGACCGACGTTGAGGGCGAACGAGGTGTTGTGCACCAGGATGTCCTGAGCGATGAAGTTGTTCGTGTCGGGCACCGTGAGGTCATAGACCTGGTGCTCGCCGGTGGCTTCGATCGAGACGATCTCGTCCCAGTAGATCTGGTCGCTGGCGAGTTGTGAAAGCCGGCGGTCTCTGAGCACGTCGGCGTAAGCGGCCAGCCTGCCTTGCGTGATGCCGCGCGTTCGG
>DASWGF010000270.1:0-7355 GCA_036393875.1 Candidatus Dormiibacterota bacterium | reverse complement strand
CACTCTCGCCCTCGCTGCGTAAGCAGTAGAGACGTGAGTCCCGGGACTTAGATCCCGGGTGCTGCCCCCGGTCAATCCGGCGGACCGGGGAGCGGTATCAAAAAAGACCGGATTGCTGCTTTAGGGGAGCTTCGGCCCTGAGGCGGGACACCCACCGCAGCTGGCGAAAGCGGATCCCGTCGGGAGGAGCCGCTTAGCGAGAACAAATTCCCGGACACGCTCGTAGAGATCCCGGGGGACACTGCTTCGGACGCGAGTTCAACTCTCGCCGCCTCCACCAAGCCGAACTCGGCGCCCTATGGGTGCGTGAAGAGCACCTGGAGGAGCTTCAACGCAATCAGGACCGCACAGATCAGTCGGACGAGTACACCGAACCAGCCCAGGCGGCCGGCAAACCAGTACACGAGCGCAAACAGGCCGATGAAAATCGCGGCGCCGATGTAGTAGCCGCTGCTGTAGTAGGCATCGAGCGTGATCATGTCGAAGTCCGCGGGAATCTACTCTCTTGCCCCCGGCCACGTCAACGAGAAGCCGCGAGCCCAAGGCGCCTATCCTTCGCTAATGCACTTCGTGCTCGTGCACGGTGCCTATCACGGCGCCTGGTGCTGGGACCAGCTCCGCACCGAGCTCGAGCGCGGCGGTCACGCCACCACCGCCGTCGACCTCCCGTGCGACGATCCTGACGCCGGCGCGGAGCGGTATGTGGACGAAGTGCTCCACGCCATCCCCAAGCAGCCGGATGCGGTGGTCATGGTCGGGCACTCGCTGGCCGGCCTGACCATCCCGATCGCCGCGTCCAGGGTCCGCACGGCGATGACGATCTACCTGTGCGCGATCCTGCCCGTGCCGGGGCTCAGCTTCGATGCGCAGCATGCTGATTTTGGCACCGATTTCACGCCATCCGAGCGCCCGACCCGTCACGACGACGGCAGCGCGTCCTGGCCCGAGCAAGGCGCGATTGAGGTCTTCTTCCACGACTGCGTTCCGGAGGTGGCGCAAGCCGCCGCAAGGCAGCTGAGACCGCAGTACTGGAAGATCACGCAGGAGGTCACGCCGCTGCGCCAGTGGCCGCCGGTGCCTGCCGCGTACATCGTCTGCACAGATGACCGCATGGTGTCGGCGAACTACGGTCGCCGCGCTGCTCGCACGCAGCTGGGCGTCGATCCGATCGAGCTTCCGGGCGGGCACTCGCCGTTCCTGTCTCGACCTCGCGTTCTGGCGCAAGCGCTGGTTCTCGCCGCTTCGCGCTAAAGCGAAGCGACGGTAGGGCAAACCGGGTAACCTTCGGCCGGTGCCGAACCTGAACCACATCTGGCAGCGCTTCCTGCTCGCGAGCTCGCTTCTCGTCGGACTCGCGATCGGTGTGGCGGCGACGGTCTTCGGCTACAGCAACCTGACCACGGTCGACGTGCACTGGTCGGTGCTCCACATCGACGGGGTGCCGCTGTGGACGGTGGTCTTGGTGCCGGTCGCCCTCACCCTGATCGCGGGCACGGTCTACCACTGGACGAACAGCCTCCACCACTTCACCGAGCACATGCGTCACCGTCACCGCGTGCACGAGCTCGAGGCGGAGGTGGCCTCGCTGCGCGGGCACCTCGACCAGGTGCTGGAGATGCCCGACCACGCCAGCTTGCCGGCGAAGAGCGAGGCCCCGGCACCACAGCCGGTCGAAGACGGGCCGGCCGAGGTCGCATCGCAGCCTGAACCTGAGTCCGCGCCCCGCAGGAGCGGCGGCGAACGGACCAAGCGAGTCAAGCTGGCCGTCGCCCCCGAACCGGCCGCCGCACAGGCCAACGGCGATGAGGCCGCCCTGCCGGTCGAGCAGGCCGAACCCGAACCAGCCGCGGGAGCCTGACGCACCAGAATGCCTCAGCGCCGACGCGCCGGCCGTCTCGTCGTCCCCCAGCACGCCGCGCCCGCGGACAAGATGCTGCTCGAGCGCAGCGCGATCGAGGAGCTCAGCCACCACGCCGACCCGTGGCGAGTCCTGCGCATCCTCTCCGAATTCGTCGAGGGCTTCGACGCCCTCAACGACGTCGGTCCCGCGGTGACGGTGTTCGGCTCAGCCCGCACCAAGCCAAGCGACCCGTATTACACGTACGGCAGGCAGCTGGGCGCTGCTCTCGCTCGCCGGGGGTTCGCGGTCATCACCGGCGGCGGGCCGGGGATGATGGAAGCAGTCAACAGAGGTTGCCAGGAGGCGGGCGGCCTTTCGGTGGGTTGCAACATCGAGCTGCCCCACGAGCAGGAACTGAACGCGTACGTCGACCTCGGCGTCGAGTTCCGCTACTTCTTCGTGCGCAAGAACATGTTCGTGAAATATGCGCGGGGCTTCGTGATCTTTCCGGGCGGGCTCGGGACACTGGACGAGCTGTTCGAATCGCTCACCCTGGCGCAGACCGGCAAGATCGAACACTTCCCGATCGTCCTCTTCGGGACGGAGTACTGGAATGGCCTGCTGGATTGGATGCGGAAGGTCGTGCTCGGCCGGGGCGCCATATCGCCCGAGGACTTCGACCTGGTGAGCCTGACCGACGACCCCGAGCAAGCAGCCGAGATGGCGACAAGGCCGCTACCGGTTCAGGTTGAGCAGCCGCGGGTCGAGGTGGGCGACCGCAAGGCAGAAGCGCGATAGCCGCCGTCACGCCGGTCACACCCTCCCTCGATTTCTTCTTTCTCACCGACGGCGGCCAGTCGGCGGACGTTGTGGCGCAGCGCATCGCGTCGTTCCTGGACGGGGCGACGAAGACGCTCGACATCGCGATCTACGACCTCCGGCTGGCGGTCACTCCCGGCGCCACTGTCCTCGGATCGTTTCAGGCCGCCATCAAACGCGGGGTGCACGTGCGGCTGATGTTCAACCAGGACCATCCCGTGGACCTCCCGGTCCCGCCTCCCGCCGAGATCGATTGGGCTTTCGTCGACCAGTTGAAGTCATTCGGCGTCGAGGTCAAGCCGATTCCTGGCGTCCCCGACCTGATGCATCACAAGTACGTGGTGCGGGACGCGGGCACCCCGGCGGCGGCGGTGCTCACCGGGTCGGCGAACTGGACCAACGATTCGTGGAATCGCGAAGAGAACGTGATCTTCACGGTTGCGTCCCCCAATGTCGCCGCCACCTTTACACAGAACTTCGAGGAGCTCTGGCAGAAGCCGGTGGTCGCGGATTCGGGCCGGATCTCATCCACATGGGAGTCGCTCGCCGACTCTACCCACGTGCGCATCTACTTCTGCCCCGGTCGCGGCTTGAAGCTCGTGCACGCCATGGCCAGGTCGATCGCCTCGGCCCAGCAAAGGATCCGTGTCTGCTCGCCGGTCCTCACGTCAGGCCCGGTCCTCGGCACGCTCGCCGAGGTGGTCGACCACGGAAAGGTCGATGTGGCCGGTGTGTACGATGCGACGCAGATGGACCAGGTCCAGCGCCAGTGGGGCGAACAAGCGACGGCGTCGTGGAAGATAGCCGCCTTCCACGGGATCGTCGCAGCCGCAAAGTTCGGGGCGAAACGCTCGACTCCATATGCGGTCGGCTCGGTGCACGACTTCATGCACGCCAAAATCCTGGTCGCCGACGACTACATCTACGCCGGCAGCTTCAATCTGTCGCACAGCGGCGAGCAAAACGCTGAGAACGTGGTGCAGATCGAGAGCCATGCGGTGGCTGAGCTCTGCACCGCGTATATCGACCACGTCGCGGCGAGGTACGGCGGCCGGCCGCTAGTAGGAAGCTAGAGCGCTGCCGAGTCCTCGGGTCCTGTGGGCGGGTGCGGCCCTCGCGGCGCTGCTGATAGTTGGGCTTCTCCTGACGCTGCCACGCCTGCAGCCGGCGACAGGAACGCTTCTGGTCCTCGCCTCCGGGCGTTCGGCCGGCTCGATCGCAACCACGACCGTCAGCCTGCACGGCAGCGCCGGCTGGTCGGTCCTCGGCTCTGTGTCTGGAGCCGTCCCCGCGGCCCCCGAGCAGCGCGAGCTTCTCGCCCTGCCGGTTGCTGTCGGCACCTACAACGGCGTCCGCCTTGGCACCGGCGAGCAGCCGGTGGCGATCGCAGTCATCGCCGGCCAGGTCGAGCCGCTCCTGCTCGGCCTCGAGGCAGGGCATCTGATATCCGGTGCCGCTTATGCCGGCAACGACCAGGTCAACCTCGGCCTGGGAGAGCTTGCGGGCAAGTTCGTCGCGATGCCGGCCTTCGATCTCATCGACCAGGCTGGGAACCGGTTCGACAACGCGACCATCGCCGGCAAAGACGTTGTCGTCGCGGCCTTCAACACGACCTGCCACCAGACCTGTCCGCTGTACACCGCGCTGTTCGCTCAGCTCCAGAGGCAGAAGCTGCCGCCGTCGGTGCTGTTGGTCGAGGTGACGACCGATTCACTGACAGACACACCGACCGCGCTCGCGAGATACGCACGGAGCATCGGAGCCTCATGGACGTTTGCGACCGGGTCGGCAGATGCGCTGACTGAGTTCTGGAAGCCGTTTGACGTCGCGCTCGCGAGCGGAGACACCCACGTTTCCACGCTGGCGCTTCTCGATCGCCACGGATACATCCGCCTGGTCTATAGAGGCGTGCCTGCGGTCGGCCACGACATCGCCCCGGCCCTGGTCACGACGCTCAGCGTCGCGGGCCTTCACGAGCTGGCGTCCGGCGGCGACGGCTGGGGGACGCCACAAGTGCTGCAGTCACTCCTCACCATCAGCGGACCGGAGCTGCCTCCCGCGGCCGGCAGCGGCGCAGCGCCCGCTTTCTCACTCGCGAGCACCGATGGGCGCCGCGTCAGCCTCTCGGGGCTGCTGGGCCGGCCGCTGGTGATCAACTTCTGGGCCGCGTACTGTGCGCCCTGTCGCGCCGAGATGCCGATGCTGCAGAAAACGGTCGGCGCCCAAGCGACGGCTCAGCTCGTCCTCGTCAATGAAGGAGATTCCGCTTCGACCGCGAGCGCCTTCTTGAGCTCCCTCGGCATCCATCAGCCCACACTCCTCGATTCCGACCTCGCGATCGGACGCGCCTATGGGGCCATCGGCCTGCCGATCACCGTGTTCGTGCGCGCCGATGGTTCGATCGACGCCCGCCAGATCGGCCAGCTGGACGAGCGCGCGCTGGTGGTCGAGCTGTCGAAACTGGGCGGTCAGTAGACTTCGCAAGAGATGGGGGTCGTAGGGTTTCGCCGGCTTGCGTTGGTGACCGCGATCTTCGCTTACCTGCAAATCGCGCTTGGCGGCCTGGTGCGCGTATCGGGTTCGGGCCTTGGCTGTCCTGACTGGCCGCTGTGCCATGGCCGTCCATATCCGCCCGCCGACCCGCACGCGATCATTGAGTACTCCCATCGGGCGGTCGGCAGCGTGACGGGCATCCTGATCATCGCGACCGTGGTGCTGGCGTGGGTGGTTTTTCGCTCGCGGCGCCCAATCGTGGCGTGGCTCGCGACCGCCTCATTGATCGGCGTGGTGGGGGAGGGGGTGCTGGGCGGGATCGTGGTCGCGAGCGAGCTCCTGCCCTGGCTGGTGGTCGTGCACCTGGGCCTGGCGATGATCATCCTCGGGTTTCTCGTCGCGGCGGCCGTGATGGCGGCGCCACCGTCACCCGGTGTGCCAAATCGCGCCTTTCGCCGGCTCATGGCCGTTGTGACCGGGCTCACGTACTTGCTGCTGCTCACAGGTTCGACGGTCGTCGCGAGCAACGCCGATCGAGCCTGCCAGACCTGGCCGCTGTGCGGGGGAGGGTTGGCCCCGGATTTCAGCGGCGCCAACGGCTACACGATGCTGCACCGTGGCGCCGTGCTCGTGGTCGGGATTCTTATCGTTTACGCGCTCGTGACCTCGACGACTAGATGGGGGATGCAATCGGGAATCGGCCGGAGCGCTGCCGCGACCCTGCTCGTATTCGCGGTGCAGATCGCCGTCGGGGCGGGAGCCGCGCTGACCGACGGCGCCTTCTTCAATGGTCTGCACGTCGCGCTCGCCACGCTCGTCTGGTCCGGCGTCCTCACGTGCGCGATGCTCACTCTGCCGCGAACCGACCGGCGAGCTGAGCTTTCCCACCTGGCCGTGGAGAAGAGCTCGGCGTGAACGCAGTCACAGTCCGGTCGAGGCAAGGCGCACTCAGCGTGGCGCGCGATTACATCAGCCTGCTCAAGCTGCGGATCGTGGTGCTGCTGGATGCCACGGCGATCGGGGTGATGATCCCGGCCGCCCATGGCCATCCTCGACTCGACGCGGTCCTGGCCGTCCTCGCCGGCGGCACCCTCGCCGCGGGGGGCGGGCACGCGATCAATTGCTGGTTCGACCGCGACATCGACGCCGAGATGGCCCGCACGCGGCGCCGCCCGCTTCCCGACGGGCGCATCCCGGCGTGGCACGCGCTTGCGATCGGCATCGCGCTCAACGTCCTCGCTTTTGCGGTGCTGTGGACGTGGACCAACCTGCTCGCCGCTGTGCTCGCGCTTACTGGGACGCTGATTTACGTGCTCGTTTACACCATGTGGCTGAAGCGAGCGACGCCCCAGAACATCGTGATCGGCGGCGCCGCCGGCGCGATTCCGCCGCTGGTGGGCTGGGCCGCCGTGACCGGCCGGCTCGACCTCACGGCGCTGGCCCTGTTCGGGGTCATCTTTTTCTGGACGCCGCCTCACTTCTGGGCGCTGGCGCAGCTGATCAAGGCCGACTACGCCCGAGCGCACATACCGATGCTGCCCGTGGTCGCGGGCGAGCGGTCGGCGAAGCGCCAAAGCGCCGTCTACGCCTTGCTCACCGCAGCTGTGAGCGTGATCCCCTTCTTCACGGGTTCAGCCGGCGCGATCTACCTCAGCGGCGCCATCGTCCTCGGCGCGGGGCTCGTCGCGATCACCCTGCTCGACCTCACGGGGCGGCGCTGGACCCGCCGCCTTTTCACCTACTCCCTCGTTTACGTGGCGCTCCTGTTCGGCCTCTTCGCCGTCTCGCCATTTCTGCCCTGATGGAGATCGTCCGCCTTCATCTGGCCCGGATCGACGCGCTCAACCACATCCCCGTGCACGGCTTCGTGATCAAGCACCCGCGAGCAGGAGCGATCCTGGTCGACACCGGGGTCGGCTGGCCCTACGACATGCTCAAGGAGTGGAAGATCGTCAACCGACACGCCGCCGATGCGCTCGCGGAGCACGACCTGAGTCCCGCTGACGTGCGCATCGTGATCAACACCCACCTCCATTTCGATCACTGCGGGCAGAACGCCGTGTTCAAGCACGCGCCGTTCTACGTCCAGCGGGCCGAGCTGGAACGCGCGCGCCGCCAGGAGAAGCTGACCTCCGAGTGGTTCGATTTCGCAGGCGCGCGATTCGAGTTGATGGACGGCGATTCTGAGATCGCCGAAGGGGTA
>DASWGF010000269.1:0-2519 GCA_036393875.1 Candidatus Dormiibacterota bacterium | reverse complement strand
GTCGACATATCCTCTCTGAGTGGATGCATCGATCTCGGTCGATCGCATCGCCGAGGCGGCCGAGGCGATCGATCCGGTCTTTCGCGACACTCCCCAGTTCGTCAGCGAGCCGCTGAGCAGCCGCCTCGGGGTGTCCGTGGTGCTCAAGGTCGAGACCGTGAACCCGATCCGATCTTTCAAGGGCCGCGGCGCGGACTACCTGCTTCAGCGCGTCGACTCCCAGCCCTCAGGATTCGTGTGCGCTTCGGCGGGAAACTTCGGCCAGGGCATGGCGTACGCGGCGCGCAAGCGAGGAATGAGCCTGACTGTATTTGCGGCGGTCACCGCCAATCCACTGAAGGTCGACCGCATGCGCGCCCTCGGAGCGAAGGTCATCCTCGAAGGCCAGGACTTCGACGAAGCCAAAGATCGCGCGTTGCGGCGCGCCACCGAGACAGGGGCCTTCTACGTCGAGGATGGCTTGCTGGGTCCGATTGCCGAAGGCGCAGGGACCATCGCCGCCGAGCTCGGGCGCATGGACGATCCGCTCGACGCCTGCATCGTCCCGCTCGGCAACGGCTCGCTCATCAATGGGATGGGCTTGTGGCTGAAACGATTCTCACCGTCGACCAGGGTCATAGCCGTGTGCGCGAATGGCGCGCCTGCGATGTCCTTGTCATGGCGCGCCGGCAGGCCGGTCAGCACACAGTCGATCGACACCATCGCCGACGGGATCGCGGTGCGCGTGCCGGTGCCTGAAGCTCTGGAGATCCTGAACTCGGCCGTGGACGACGTGATGCTGGTCAGCGATCCGGAGATCGTCGAAGCGATGCGGTGGCTGCACCGAGACGAAGGCCTCGTGGTGGAACCCGCGGGGGCTGCAGGGATCGCCGCCGTCGCGAAGTCAAAAGACGAGCTCGCCGGCAGGCGAGTCGCTGTTCCGCTGACCGGCGGAAACATGACCGAAGAGCAGATCCGGACCTGGCTCTACTGACCTTCCAGGTTGGCCAGCTGATCGAGGGCCGCCAGCGGGCCGCTTTGCGCGAACACGTCGGGTAGAGCAGTGCGAAGGCTGGCCTGGACCGTGCTGGCGAGCTGAACCCGCATCTCCAGCGTGAGCTGCGGGCGCCGGCGGGCATACGCGCTCACGAATCGCCGGAGGTCAGGGTCGAGGCGCCGGAGGATGAGCTCCGCCTGGGACGCGGGCATGTACGGCGTCGGCGGGTATGCATAACCCGGAGGGGGCGGCGGCGGCGGCGGGTGCGCCGGGTACTGGTATTGAGTCCCTGGGGGCGGACCCGGCGGTGGGGGCGGTGGCGGCGGCATGCGAAACGCCGGACGCGCCAGCTGCCAGAGCCCGACGGAATCCGAATCCTTGACCACGATGGTCCCGGCCGCGAGGTCCCCCAGCCTCTTGCCGCGGCCGTTGGCGAACAGGACGATCAGGCCCACGCCATACCCGTAAGGCAGGAAGTCGACGATCCTGACCACGTTGCGGATGCCGGCCTGGACCCAGGTCATAGGCTCGCCCCGGTCGCCTACCACCCGAAGCCGGAACGCCCTCTTCCCGAGCGTCTGCCCGGAGAACAGTGCCTCGCTGATCCAGAAGTACCCGAACACGACCACGAAGCTGCCGAACAGCTCGATCAGGGTGGCAAGGGTGGCGGACTGGGTGTACGTGGCGGCGCCCGCCGCGAAAAAGAACACTGCGATCAAAAGCCCGGTGACGATGAGGAGGTCGAGGATCTGGGCGATGCCCCTGGTGCCCAGCCCAGCCACCTGGTAATCGAACTTGACTCGCTCCGGCGTCGCGACGACGAGGTCTGTGTCGGAGAGCGGCTGCTCCATTCGGCTATTTTGGGTCCCGTGAGATCTGAGGAGTTCGTTTTGCGCCGGCGGGACGACTGGAACCGTCTCGAGGACCTGATTGCCCGCGCCGGCGCCGGCAAGCTCAACAGCCTCGCCCCGGCGCAGGTCCTGACCATGACTGCGCTTTACCGACGAGCGACGGCCGACCTCGCTCGCGCCCAAAGGGACTGGCCGGGCGAACCCGTGCACCGCTATCTCAATGGGCTCGTCGCTCGCGGCCATGGCGTCGTGTACCGGCGCGGCGGCCATGTCTGGCGCAGGATTCGCATCTTCTTCGCCGAGACCCTTCCGCGTACATACCGCCAGTCGTGGCCGTTCCTGGTGGCATCGGCCTCACTCCTGTTCGTGCCGGCGATCATCGGCTATTTCGTGGTGCTCGCTTACCCAGACACCGCTTACGGCATCGCCCCTGCCCAGATCATCGACCAGGTCCATCACCACAAGCTCTGGACCGACATCCCGCCCGAAGTTCGGATCGAGGCGGCGGGCCTGATCATGATCAACAACATCTACGTTTCGATGCTGGCGATGGCGTTCGGAGTCGTCTTCGGCCTCCCGGTGATCTACGTCCTCATCACCAACGGCATCAGCCTGGGCGCGCTGTTCGGGCTCACACAGGCCTACGGCGTCAGCGGCGGACTCTTCGATTTCGTCATCGGGCACGGCATCCT
>DASWGF010000268.1:0-1760 GCA_036393875.1 Candidatus Dormiibacterota bacterium | reverse complement strand
ACCAGGATGCTGGCCGCGGAGTGGGCTCCGACGATCCGCGTCAACGCAGTCGCGCCGGGCTACACGCTCACCGAGATGGTCGACAAGCTCCAGGCCGAGGGCCGCATCGACCTCGAGGCCATCCAGCGCCGCACGCCGCTTCGCCGGATCGCGCGCCCTGACGAGATGGCCGGCGCTTACACGTTCCTCGCCAGCGACGAAGCGTCATACATCACGGGTGAGACGATCGTCGTTGACGGCGGCTGGCTGGCGTTCGGGGCGTTTGAGGGAGCCTGACGCCCCCACCTGACCTCCCTGTGAGACTTGATGTGCGCCAGTGACCCGAAGGTGTGGCTCTTGACCTCCCAGGCGCCCGAGTGGCTGCCTTTGTGTGGACCTGTCCGCCGGAGGGTCAGTGGTGCCGGCCGGACACACCCCGTTGGCCTGATAAGAAGCTCGCCCGCCGAACGGCGTGGCCCCTCACAGTGATGCCACCCGGTGTTCTTCAAGCCACGACCGGCACCGTACTGGACGCTACACGAGGAGGCAGTGCAATGGAAAGCGTTCAGGGCCTAGTGGTGGGAGTCGACACCCACAAGGACACGCACAGCGCGGCCATGGTCGACGAACTTGGCGGCGTACTCGCCGCCCTCGATGTTGGGGCCAACCGGAATGGCTATCGGAGCCTACTCAAGTGGGCACGGTGCCAGAGCTCGGGGCGAATCTGGGTGGTCGAGGGCACGGGTAGTTATGGGGCCGGTCTGGCCGCTTTCCTGAGCGCCGAAGGCGAGGTCGTATTCGAGGGTGACCGGCCGCAGCGACGCAAGCGCGGGGCCGCTGGCAAGTCTGACCAGCTGGACGCCATCAAGGTCGCTCGTGAGGCTCTGGCTCGTCCACACCCCGCGGTTCCCCGCCGACGTGGCCAGCGAGAAGCGATTCGAATCCTGCTCACCACTCGCGAAGGCGCGGTTCAGGCCTACCGGCAAGGACTCAACCAGCTCTACGCCTTGGTCGTGTCGGCGCCGGAGCCAATTCGCGAACGCCTCATCCGACTCAAAGGCGAGCAGCTAATCCATGCCTGCATTCGAGTCCGCGCCGCCAGCGACCTGGAGAGCAGCGTGACCGCGACCACCATGCGTCAGATTGCCCGCCGGCTCAACTTGCTGCTCAGCGAGGCCGCTGACTACGAACGGCAGCTGGCTGAGTTAGTCGGCGCGGCTGCACCGAGCCTGCTCGCCGAACCGGGCGTAGGACCCATCACGGCAGCTCAGGTGCTGATCTCGTGGTCTCACGCTGGGCGCATTCGCCATGAAGGCGCCTTCGCCGCCCTGGCCGGAGTGGCACCGGTTCCCGCCTCGAGCGGCCGCGTCGTCCGCCATCGGCTTAACCACCAAGGCGACCGGCAATTGAACCGTGCCCTCCATGTCGTGGCTCTTTCCCGCTCAAGCTTTCACAAGCCGACCCGCGCGTACATCGCCCGGCGCACCGCCGAAGGCAAATCAACTCGCGAAATCCGCCGCTGCCTTAAGCGCTACCTCGCCCGCCGCTTTTTCAGATTGCTGCAGCGCCTTGACAACCCATAGAAGCGTCCACACGGTGGGGAGGGACAAGTCGCGGAGTTGACGCCCCCACCTCACCTTCCCACACGGTGGGGAGGGGTCAGGCTTTGCAGTTCCACGTGCCGGTCAGGTGCTCGGCGCCGGCCTTGCCCGAATCGGCGTTGGTGAGCAGTGCGTCGATCGTCCCGGTCTGACCGGATGGATCCAGCGTGAAGACCACTT
>DASWGF010000267.1:0-1770 GCA_036393875.1 Candidatus Dormiibacterota bacterium | reverse complement strand
CGAGACCTCCAGGTAGCGGCCCAATCCGGGGCACCACGCATTCAGGTCGTACTTCTTGTACTGGGCGAACCCCATGTCGCCCGTGCACATCACCATCACCTGATAGTGCAGCCCCAGGCGCCGGAGAATGTCCTCCGCGTCAGCGGTGAGCTTTTCGAACTCGTCCATGGACGAGTCCGCCGCGGTCACCTTGACCATCTCGACCTTCGAGAACTGATGCAGGCGGATGAAACCCCGCGTGTCCTTTCCCGCCGCCCCTGCCTCAGATCGGAAACATGGCGTGTAGGCGGTGTACTTCAAGGGCAGTCGGTCGGCGTCGAGGATCTCCTCACGGTGGAAGTTCGTGAGTGGGACCTCTGAGGTTGGAATCAACCAGAGGTCGTGACCCTCGAGCCGGAAAGCGTCCGCCCCGAACTTGGGCAGGTTGGCGGTCCCGGTCATCGAAGCGCTGTTGACGAGCAGCGGCGGCTGCACCTCCGTGTATCCGTGCTCGCGCGTATGCACGTCGAGCATGAACTGCGCCAGGGCGCGCTCGAGGAGAGCGCCCTCGCCAAGCAGGAATGCGAATCGCGAGCCGGCGACCCGCGCCGCACGCTCGAAGTCCATGATGCCGAGCGCCTCCCCGAGGTCGAAATGCGTGCGCGCGGCAAAACCCAGCTCAACCTTCGATCCCCAGTCACGCAGGACGACGTTGTCCTTTTCGCCCTCCCCCACCGGAACTGACTCGTGGAACAGGTTGGGTACACGCAGCAACAGGTCATCGAGCCGGCGCTTGACCGCGTCGGCCTCGGCAAGCTCAGCCTTGCTGCGATCGGCCATCTCGCGCAGCCTCTCCTTCAGCTCGGAGTCGCGGCTCTGCGCGAACTCCTTGGACAGCCGGTTCTGCTCGGCCTTGACGGTCTCGGCCTCAAAGAGATGGCGCCGCCATTCCGCATCCAGCTTCAGGATCTCGTCGATCGGCGCCGGCTCACCTTTCAGCTCAGCGGCACGACGCACGCGATCCGGGTCCTTGCGGATCAGCTCGAGAGGCAGCAAGGCTAGGACTCGGCCTTCATGACCGGAAACAGGATCACATCGCGGATGGACGGCTGGTCGGTCAGCAGCATGATCAGCCGGTCGATTCCAACTCCAAGGCCGCCGCAAGGCGGCAGGCCGTACTCGACGGCGCGCAGGAAGTCCTCGTCCATCGGGTGCGCTTCGACATCGCCCGCCGCGCGCTGCGCGGCCTGTGCCTCGAAGCGTTGCCGCTGGTCGATGGGATCGGTCAGCTCCGTGAATGCATTCGCGTATTCGCGGCCCAGGATCACGAGCTCGAAACGCTCGACGAAGCGTGGATCGTCGTCGCGGCGCCTGGCCAGCGGCGAGACTTCGATCGGGTAGTCGGTCACGAAGGTCGGGTCGCGAAGCAGCGGCTGCACGCGCTCCTCGAACAGTTCGTTCAGCTCTTTGCCCACGGCCTGCTTCCCCGTGTGCTCGAGGACGAGGTCGGCCATGCGCTCGCGCCGGAACGGAGGTGCGAGCTTGATCTGCTCACCCTGGTACGTGATTTCGGAAGTGCGCCCGGCGGCCGCGGTCGACGCGACGACCATGTCCTCCACCAGCCTCATGACATCGTTGTAGTCCGCGTAGGCCTCGTAGCACTCGAGCATCGTGAACTCGGGGTTGTGCCGAGGCGACAATCCCTCGTTGCGGAAGACCCTGCCGATCTCGTAAACGCGCTCGAAACCGCCAACCAGGAGCCGCTTCAGGTGCAGCTCCAGCGCGATGCGC